>NZ_JASCOS010000001.1:0-115749 GCF_029959705.1 Stenotrophomonas sp. PS02297
GGCTTCAGCCGCGATGGGGCCTTGCACGTTGGATTTCCGGGGCGAAGGGACGGATATGCGGGCAATGCGGGAAAGCCCCATCGCGGCTGAAGCCGCTCCTACGCGGGGTCGCGCTTCTGCTCGTGGCGCTGCAGCGCCCATGCCACGTGCTCGCGCACCAGTGCGGAGGGATGCCCGAGACGGCTTTCCAGCGCCTGCCGCGCGGCGGGCGAGGGCGCGGCGTTGCCGAGCGCCACGGCGATGTTGCGCAGCCAGCGTTCGTGGCCGCTGCGGCGGATGGGGCTTCCCTCCGTGCGGCGCAGGAATTCGTCTTCCTCCCACGCGAACAGCTGCGGCAGCGTGGCCGTGTCCAGGTCGTTGCGCGCGCGGAAATCCGGTTCGTCGGTGCGCCGCGCGAACTTGTTCCAGGGGCACACCAGCTGGCAGTCGTCGCAGCCGTAGATGCGGTTGCCCATCAATGGGCGCATCTCCAGCGGGATGGCGCCGTCGTGCTCGATGGTCAGGTAGGAAATGCAGCGGCGCGCATCGAGCCGGTGCGGGGCGATGATCGCCGCGGTCGGGCAGACGTCGATGCAGCGCGTGCAGGTGCCGCAGTGCGCGCTGGCCGGTGCGTCCACCGGCAACGGCAGGTCCACGTAGATCTCGCCGAGGAAGAACCACGAGCCGCCGTCCCTGTCGATCAGGCAGGTGTGCTTGCCGATCCAGCCCAGCCCGGCGTTGCGGGCCAGGGCGCGTTCGAGCACCGGCGCCGAATCGACGAACACGCGGTGCCCGAACGGACCGATCTCGGCGGCGACGCGTTCGGCCAGCTTCTGCAGGCGGTTGCGCATCAGCTTGTGGTAGTCGCGGCCCAGCGCGTAGCGCGCGACGTAGGCGCGTTCGGCGTCGTTCAAGGTGGCCCAGGCCGCGGCGTCGTCCTTGTGGCCATAGTCCAGCCCCACCGAGATCACCCGCACCGTGCCCGGCAGGAGCTCATGCGGCCGCGCGCGCATCGCGCCGTGCCGCGCCATCCATTCCATCGTCCCGTACAGGCCCTTGCCCAGCCAGTCGGCCAGGTGCGCCTCGTCCTCGCGCAGCTCGATGCCGCTGATGCCGCAGCGCTGGAAGCCGGCCTCGCGCGCGAGCTGGCGGATGCGCAGCGACAACTGCGCCATGTCGGCGGTGGGAGAGGTTCCGGGCATGGCGCAAGTATAGAATCGCGGGCATGAACCAGCCTGCCGGACTGTTCGATACCGCAGCTGCGCGCCGCATCGACGCGCAGGCCACCGCCGCGCTGGGAGGCGACGGCTACGTGCTGATGCAGCGCGCCGGGCAGGCCGCCTGGCAGTGCGTGCTGCAGTACTGGCCGCAGGCGCGCTGCATCGTCGTGGTCTGCGGGCCGGGCAACAACGGGGGCGATGGCTATGTGCTGGCGCGGCTGGCGCGCCAGTCCGGGCGCCGGGTGTGCGTACTGCACCTGCCCGGGCACGCGCCGCGCACGCCGCTGGCGCAGCGCGCCTGCACCGACTACCTGGCCATCGGCGGGCAGGTCGAGCTTTCGCGCGAGTGCCTGCGCGAGGCCGACCTGGTCGTCGATGCGCTGTTCGGCATCGGCCTGGACCGCGCGCCGGATGCCGCGGCGGCGGAGCTGATCGCAGCGGTCGCCGCCACCGATGTGCCGGTGCTGGCGCTGGACGTGCCCAGCGGCGTCGATGCCGCGAGCGGTGCGGTGCCGGGAGCGGCGATCCATGCCGCGCGCGTGCTGCAGTTCATCGTGCAGCACCGGGGCCTGCATACCGGCGATGCGCTCGAATGCGCGGGGCAGCGCCTGCTGGCCGGGCTGGATGTTCCGCGGGAAGCATTCGACGGCATCGAGCCGGCCGCATCCCGCTGGAGCGAGGCGCTGTTGCCGGCCCTGCTGCCGCCGCGGCGGATCAATACGCACAAGGGCGAATCCGGGCATGTGCTGTGCGTGGGCGGCAACCATGGCAGCGGCGGCGCGCTGATGCTGTGCGCCGAAGCGGCGTTGCGCAGCGGTGCGGGATTGGCCAGCGTGGCCACGCGCGCGGCGCATGTGGCGCCGCTGCTGGCGCGTTGTCCCGAAGCGATGGCGCACGCGGTCGAGGATGTCTCCGGGCTGGCGCCGCTGCTGGCGCGCGCCGGCGTCGTCGCGCTGGGGCCGGGGCTCGGCCAGGACGACTGGGCGCAGCGGCTGTGGGGGGCGGCGCTGGACGGTGGCAGGCCGCTGGTGGTCGATGCCGATGCGCTGAACCTGCTGGCGCGGCAGCCGCGTCCGCTCGCCCGGGCGGTACTCACGCCGCACCCGGGCGAAGCGGCGCGCCTGCTCGGCGTCGATGCCGCTTCCGTCCAGCGCGACCGGTTCGCCGCCGCGCAGGCCATGGCGGAACGTTTCTCCGCGGTGGTCGCGCTCAAGGGGGCGGGCACGGTAGTGGCCGCGCCGGGACAGCGGCCGCGGGTGATCGCGGCGGGCAATCCGGGCATGGCGGTGGGCGGCATGGGCGACCTGCTGACCGGGGTGATCGCCGCGCTGCTGGCGCAGGGGCTGGCGCCGTTCGACGCGGCCAGCACCGGCGCGCTGCTGCATGGCCTGGCGGGCGATGCCGCGGTCGCGGACGGACAGCGCGGGATGCTGCCGCGCGACCTGCTGCCGCACCTGCGCGCGCTGGCCAATCCATAATGGCGGCCATGATCGAACTGTTCCTTCCCGATGCCGCCGCCACCGACCAGCTGGGCGCGGCCCTGGCCGCGACGCGGCCGAAACCGGCGGTGGTCCACCTGCAGGGCGACCTTGGCGCCGGCAAGTCCACCCTGGCGCGGGCGCTGCTGCGCGCGCTCGGCGTGCAGGGTGCGATCCGCAGCCCTACCTACACCCTGGTCGAGCGCTATCCGCTGCCGGCCGGCGAGGCCTGGCATCTGGATCTGTACCGGATCGGCGATGCCGGGGAGCTGGATTTCCTCGGCCTGGACGAGGCGGAGGCCGATCTGTGGCTGGTCGAATGGCCCGAGCGCGGCAGCGGCGCCTTGCCGCCGCTGGACCTGCGCGTGGCGCTGGACATGCAGGGCCAGGGCCGGCGCGCCCGCCTGCAGGCCTGTTCGCCGGCCGGGCAGGCCTGGCTGGAACACCTGGACAAATCGGGTCACTTGCAGGGGCTTCCTGCTGCCTGATGGAAAGAAGGTGTGGCAGGTTGCGGATTATTAAGGGAAAAGATGTTGCAATTGCGCGATTCCAGTGATTGAATCCGCCCCATGCCCAAGGTAAGCCGCCTGATCGCCTTGTCTGCCTGCGTCGCCGGACTCTGTCTGGCCGGCGCTTCGGCGTGGGCCGGCGAAATCCGCAGCGTCGCCGTGCAGGCCGGAACCACCGGCACCCGCGCCGAGATCCAGCTGGCCGGCGGGGGCAGCTACAAGACCCTGTCGCTGGCCGGTCCCAACCGCCTGGTCGTGGATTTTCCGGATTCGACCGCCGTGCGTGGGCTCAGGTTGCCCGCTGCCGCCGGCGTCGTCACCGCGGTGCGCACCGGCATGCCGGCGCCCGGTACTTTCCGCGTGGTGTTCGATCTGGCCGAATCGGTGGTGGCGTTCAAGCCGCAGCTGCAGGGGCAGGGCGCCGAGTCGCGCCTGCTGATCGAATGGCCCGGCGAAGCACAGGTGGCCACCGCACAGCCCGCGCCGGCATCCGTGCCGGCGAGCCCGGCGCAGGCCAGCAGCGCCGAAGCGCGGCAGGAAGCCGCCCGCGCCACCGCGGCATTGACCGCGGCCGTGGTCCAGCAGGCCGCCGCTGCGCCTTCTTCCATTCCCGCTGCCGCCGCGCCGACAGCGTCGGCAGCTGCCGCCGGCAACACGCCTTCGCCGGCCGCGATCCTCAACGGGCAGGCGTCCGCGCCGGCCGTTTCCGGCAATGCGCCGGCAACAACCACGCCTGCGGCGGCTGTCGTTGCCTCTGCCGTTTCGCCTGCGCCGCAGGTAGCGGCCGCCGGACAGCCGGCGCCGCGTCCGGTCATGCCCAGCGATGCCTCGCGCATCCGCATGCAGCCGGGCATGCGCACCCTGGTGGTGGCGATCGACCCCGGCCATGGCGGCCAGGACCCGGGCGCCATCGGCCCGACCGGCAAGCGCGAGAAGGACGTCACCCTGGCGGTGGCGCGCGAACTGGCGCGGCAGGTCAACGCCACGCCGGGCCTGCGCGCCTACCTGACCCGCGATTCCGATGTGTTCATCCCGCTGCCGATGCGTGCCCAGCGCGCGCGCGCGGCCAAGGCCGACATCTTCGTCTCGATCCATGCCGACGCGGCCGAGAACCGTGCGGCCACCGGCTCGTCGGTATACGTGCTTTCGACCAAGGGCGCGTCCTCGCAGCGCGCGCGCTGGCTGGCGGACAAGGAAAACGCGGCCGACCTGATCGGTGGCGTCAGCCTGCAGCAGACCGAGGGCACCCTGGCCAACGTGCTGCTGGACCTGGCCCAGAGCGGCAACATGAAGGCCTCCGAAGACGCGGCCGGCCACGTGCTGGGCGGCTTGAAGCGGATCGGCAACAACCACAAGCCGAACCTGGAGCGGGCCAATTTCGCGGTGCTGCGCACCTCGGACATGCCGGCGATGCTGGTGGAAACCGCCTTCATCTCCAATCCAGACGAAGAGCGGCGCCTGACCGACCCCGCCTACCAGCGCCGCGTCGCCGGCGCCGTGCTCGACGGCGTGCATACCTATTTCAGCCGGCAGCCGCCGCCGGGCACGCTGTTCGCCGCCCGCGCGCAGGCCGAGATGGATGCCGCCGCGGGTACCGTGGCCGGCGGCAGCAAGTAAGCCACGGGCAATGCCGGCCGCTGGCCGGCGATTCCTTGCCGCTCCAGGTCCCTGTGGTTGCCGGCCAGCGGCGGGTACGACGGTGGCGTCGCGAGGGGGCCGCGGGTCGGGAAGCAGCCGCGAAGCGGTATCGGCAGCGTAAAACGCGGAGCGATGGCGCGGATGCGGTGACGCCGCCACGGCCGGCGGCCGGTACTAGCGGCTATCATCTGCCGATGCATGATTTCCCCCCGATTCCAGCGCTTCTCTCCCTTTGTCCCACGCGCGGTGCGGCATGAGCACCATCCGTCCGCTGCCCGAGATACTGATCAACCAGATCGCCGCCGGCGAGGTGGTCGAACGCCCGGCGTCGGTGGTCAAGGAGCTGGTCGAGAATGCGCTCGACGCCGGCGCCACCCGCGTCGACATCGATCTTGAAGAAGGCGGCGCGCGCCTGATCCGCATCCGCGACAACGGCGGCGGGATCGCCGCCGGGCAGTTGCCGCTGGCGGTGTCGCGGCATGCCACCAGCAAGATCGCCTCGCTCGACGACCTGGAATCGGTCGCCACGCTTGGCTTCCGTGGCGAGGCGCTGCCGTCCATCGCTTCGGTCAGCCGTTTCACCCTGGCCTCGCGCCAGCCGCAGGACGAACACGGCGCCGCGCTGCAGATCGACGGCGGCAAGATCGGCGAAGTGGCGCCGCGCGCGCATGCGCCGGGCACCACCGTGGAAGTGCGCGAGCTGTTCTACAACGTGCCGGCGCGGCGCAAGTTCCTGCGCGCCGAGCGCACCGAGCTGGGCCACATCGAGGAATGGCTGCGTTCGCTGGCGCTGGCGCGCCCGGACGTGGAGCTGCGCGTGTCGCACAACGGCAAGCCTTCGCGCCGCTACAAGCCCGGCGACCTGTATTCGGACGCCCGCCTGGGCGAGACGCTCGGCGAGGATTTCGCGCGGCAGTCGCTGCGCGTGGACCACAGCGCGGCCGGCCTGCGCCTGCATGGCTGGATCGCGCAGCCGCAGTACTCGCGCGCCAGCGCCGACCAGCAGTACCTGTACGTCAACGGCCGTTCGGTGCGCGACCGCAGCGTGGCGCATGCGGTGAAGATGGCCTATGGCGACGTGCTCTACCACGGCCGCCAGCCGGCCTACGTGTTGTTCCTGGAACTGGACCCGGCGCGGGTGGACGTCAACGTGCACCCGGCCAAGCACGAGGTGCGCTTCCGCGACGCGCGGCTGATACACGATTTCGTCTACCGCACGCTCAAGGACGCGCTGGCCGAGACCCGCGCCGGCATGGAGCCGACCGGCGGCTTGCCCGCCCAGGTCGCCGATGCGATGCCGCCGCTGTCCGGCGGCGGCCAGGCCGGCGCCTACCTGCTGTCGCGGTCGCCGGGCAGCGCCGGTGGCGGCTGGCAGCCGCGGCAGTCGCCGCTGGGCCTGCAGGTGGCCGAGGCGCCGTCGGCCTATGCCGCCCTGTACGCGACGCCCGCCGACGCCGCGATGCCCGCGCCGGTTGCCGGCAGCGGACTGCCGCCGACTGCCGCCGACAACGGCGTGCCGCCGCTGGGCTATGCCATCGCGCAGCTGCACGGCATCTACATCCTGGCCGAGAACGCCGACGGCCTGATCGTGGTGGACATGCATGCCGCGCACGAACGCATCGGCTACGAGCGCCTGAAGACCGCGCACGATGGGATCGGCCTGCATGCGCAGCCGTTGCTGGTGCCGATCACCCTGGCGGTGGGCGAGCGCGACGCCGACACCGCCGAGCGCGAAGCGGCGACGCTGGCCGAACTGGGCTTCGAGGTGACCCGCTCCGGCCCCGGCTCGCTGCATGTGCGCAGCATTCCCGCGCTGCTGGCCAACGCCGAGCCGGAAGGCCTGCTGCGCGAGGTGCTCACCGACCTGCGCGAGCACGGCCAGAGCCGGCGCGTGGCCAGCGCGCGCGATGAACTGCTCTCGACCATGGCCTGCCACGGCGCGGTGCGCGCCAACAGGCGCCTGACGGTTCCGGAAATGAACGGTCTGCTGCGCGACATGGAGGCCACCGAGCGCTCCGGGCAATGCAACCACGGCCGCCCGACCTGGGCGCGCTTTTCGCTGGCGGAAATCGACCGCTGGTTCCTGCGGGGACGTTGACGATGAAACGATGGGCGGGCGCGGCGGTGTTGCTGGCGGCGGTGGCGATGGCCGGTTGTGGCGGCGGGGATCGGCCGGCGGCGAACGCGGACGCGCCGCGTTTCGACCCCAGGTTCCTGATGGACAACGACATCTGGCGCGAACAGCGGCAGGCCGAACTGCTGGCGCCCGATGGCTGGACCAGCCTGGTCGGCCTGCACTGGCTGGAACTGAAGGCGCACTACATCGGCAGCGGCAGCACCAGCGGCATCCGCCTGGCGATGGGGCCGCCGCGGCTGGGCATGGTGGTGCGCGACGGCGGGCGTTACTGGTTCACGCCCGAACCGGGCGTGGCGGTACAGGTCGATGGGCAGGCGGTGAAGGGCCGCATCCCGTTCCATGCCGACGACGAAGCCGATCCGACCGTGATCGCCTTCGACGACGGCAAGGGCGCATTGAGCCTGATCCACCGCGGGCAGCGGCATGCCCTGCGGGTGAAGCATGCCGATGCGCCGGCGCGCATCCATTTCGGCCACCTGGACTACTGGCCCGCCGATCCGTCCTGGCGCATCACCGCGCGCTTCGTGCCGCACGATGCCGGCAAGACGATGCCGGTGGTGGACATCACCGGCCTGACCACCGAACAGGCCAATGCCGGTGCCATCGAGTTCGAGCGCGATGGCCGCACCTGGCGGCTGGAAGCGCTGGGCGAACCGGGCCGGTCGCTGTTCGTGATCTTCGCCGACCGCACCAGCGGCCGCGGCAGCTATGCCGCCGGCCGCTACATCGATCTGGACGCCCCGGACGGCAGGAGCCAGGTGGTGATCGACTTCAACCGCGCCTACAACCCGCCGTGCGCGTTCACGCCGTTCGCGACCTGTCCGTTGCCGCCGCCGGAGAACCGCCTGGACCTGCCGGTGGAAGCGGGCGAAAAAGCCTACGTGAAGCCCGAACAGGGAGATGCGGCATGAAATGGATGGCGCGGGCAGCAGCCCTGCTGCTGGGATCGGCGCTGCTGCTGGGCGCGCCGGCGCCGCTGCTGGCGCGACAGGCCGAGCCGGCCGTCAAGCCGGCCCTGGCGCCGCCAGTGCCGCTGCTGTGGAAGGCGACCGGCCCCAAGGGTGCGGAACTCTACCTGCTGGGTTCGTTCCACCTGCTCAGGGCCGACGACTATCCGTTGTCGGGGGACGTGGACAAGGCCTTCGATGCCTCGAACCGGCTGCTGTTCGAACTGGCGCCGGAGGAAATGAACTCGCCCGCGCTGGCCGCGCAGATGGCGCAGGCCGCGCTGCGCCGCGATGGCCGCCTGCTCAAGGACGAACTGGATGCGGACACCTGGCGGCGGCTGCAGGAATACGCGGCCGCCAACGGGCTGCCGATCGACCGCCTGGCCGGGCTCAAGCCCTGGTTCGTCGGGCTGACCATCAGCCTGGGACAGATGGCGCGGCAGGGGCTGGACGCGCAGGCCGGGCTGGACCGGCACATGATGGCGCGCGCGGCCACCGCCGGCAAGCCGACGCAGGGGCTGGAGAGCGCGGCCGCGCAGATCGCCATGCTCGACGGCATGAACGCCGACGAGCAGCGGCAACTGCTGCGCGAGGCGCTGGACCAGGTGGACAAGGGCGACGAGCAGGGCCGGCGCCTGCACGACGCCTGGCGTCGCGGCGACGACGTGACGCTCTGGCGCGACATGGCCGCGCAGATGAAACGCGACTACCCGGCGCTGTACAGGCGCATCAACACCGAGCGCAACGACGCGTGGCTGGCGCCGCTGCAGGAGCGCCTGCAGGCCGGGCCGGGTGCGACGCTGGTGGTGGTCGGCGCGCTGCACCTGCTCGGCAGCGACGGCGTGGTCGAGAAGCTGCGTGCGCGCGGTTACAAGATCGAGCGGATCTGCTCGGCGTGCGCGCCGGCGGCGAAGGGGCGCGGCGGAAAGCCATAGGCCTGCCCATGCGACCGGTCGCGGGGTCTCCCGCGGGAAACGATCACGGCGCTCGCATCCTCAAGGTCGATCACGCCGGCGAACATGGCGCGGTCAACCTGTACAGCGGCCAGATATCCATGGCGCGGTTCACTGCGCCCGGCATGGTGGACGAGCTGAAGGAATTCCGCGCGCATGAGCAACGGCACCGGGCCCTCTTCGGCGCGGAACTGGCCCGCCGGGGGCGAGCGCGTTGCCGGAGCTGTCGGCTGTGCGGCATCGGCGGCCGCGCTCTGGGGCTCGTTACCGGGCTGCTGGGCGCGGGCGCCATTTCAGCGACGACGGTCGCGGTCGAAAGCGTGGTTCTTCGGCACCTGGAAAACCAGCTCCCGGCATTGCAGGGCAACGATCCCGCCGCCGTTGCCGCTATCTCCGCCATCGTCGCGGAGGAGCGGCAGCACCACGATCGCTCGGCAAGGCATATCCAGGGCGATACGTTCTGGTCCCGGCTGCTGTCGCCGGTGGTGTCCGGCTTCACGGAGGCCGTCATCTGGCTGGGCATGCGGCTGTGAGCTGCCGGGAAGTGCGCCGCCCCTGCAAATGAAGAAGGCCGACGCATGCGTCGGCCTTCCTGCATTCCGGCGGCTGCGCTCAGCGGCTGCCGCGGCGCTTGTCGCCCGGCGACGACGGCGGCGGTTCCGGCGGCTTGGTGCCGCCCGGCTGCGGCCGGCCGAAACCGGCGCCCATGCTGCGCTGGAATTCCTGCCACAGCTCCAGGTTGCGCTCGGTGAGCTGGTTCATCATCGCCCACGGGGTCTGCCCGAGCAGGTTGCCCATCTGCTGGCGGAACTGCTGCTGCTGGTCGAGGAACACCTGCATGCTGCGCTCCAGGTAGTTGCCCATGAAGCCCTGCAGCGAATCGCCGTAGAAGCGGATCAACTGGCTCAACAACTGCGTGGACAGCATCGGTTCGCCGTCCTGCTCCTTGTCGGCGATGATCTGCAGCAGTACCGAGCGGGTCAGGTCGTCGCCGCTTTTGGCGTCGCGGACCTCGAAGTCCTCGCCGTCCAGGATCAGCTGGCGGACATCCTCGATGGTGATGTAGCTGGAGATCTCGGTGTCGTAGAGCCGCCGGTTGGGATACTTCTTGATGATGCGGGTCGCAGCCATTAAGCAGTCACTCTTCCTTCACGGTAGGCGCGCAGCATGGCGCAGTGCAGCAGGCCTTGCAACCGCCATAAGTACAGGGGGCGGGCCTCCGTGGCGGCTCCCGCGGCGCCGTGCAGCATGGAGACCATGGTGCGCAGCATGATCCCGTCGCGGCCGGCTGGCATGGGGCAGGAGGCGGCCGCGCCGGGCGCTCACCAGCCCATGTGGTGGCCGCCGTTGATGTCCAGGTTGGAGCCGGTGATCCACGACGCCTCCTCGGCGACCAGGAAGGCCACCGCGTAGGCGATTTCCTCCGGCTTGCCGAGCCTGCCGGTGGGGATGTCGGCGATGATCTTGGCGCGTACTTCCTCCGGTACCGCCATCACCATGTCGGTGGCCACGTAGCCCGGCGAGATGGTGTTGACGGTGATGCCGAAGCCGGCGTTCTCGCGCGCCAGGGAGATGGTGAAACCGTGCATGCCGGCCTTGGCCGCGGCGTAGTTGGCCTGGCCGTACTGGCCCTTCAGGCCGTTGATCGAACTGATCTGGATCACCCGGCCCCAGCCGCGCCGGCGCATGCCCTCGATGACCGGGCGGGTGACGTTGAACACCGAATTGAGATTGGTGTTGATCACCTCGTGCCACTGCTCCGGGCTCATGCGGTGGAAGGTGGTGTCGCGGGTGATGCCGGCGTTGTTGACCAGGATGTCGACCGGCCCCATCCCGGCCTCCACCGCCTGCACCAGTTCGCGTCCGCCGTCGGGCGTGGACACGTCGCCGGGAAACAGGGCGATGTCGCAGCCCTTGGCGCGCATCTGCTGCTGCCAGAGGGCGGCCTTGTCGGCGTTGCGGAAATTGGTGGCGACACGATGGCCCTGGTCGGCCAGACGCTGGCAGATCGCGGTGCCGATACCGCCGGTGCCGCCGGTGACCAGTGCAATACGGGATGTCGTCATGGGATGCGCTCCAGGCGCAGGCGCTGGGGAACGTCCGATTCTATGTGAATTGAGCGCGGTCACGGCAGCGGCTGGACGGCGGCGATCGAATCGCGGCGCAGGCGGTCGGGCTGGAAGGCGCTCGCCGCGCGTTCCAGCAGCGCCGGCAGCGTGCCGATGCCCTGCAACTCGGCTGCCTGCTGGCCGAGCGCGGCCCACAGCCAGCGCAGCGTCGGCAATGGGTCTGCGGGGTCTACCGGCTGTGCTGCCAGCGATTTGGACAGCTTGGCGCCGTGCGCGTCGAGCAGCAGCGGCAGGTGCAGGTAGCGGGGTGTAGGCAGGCCCAGCGCCTGCTGCAGCAGGATCTGCCGCGGCGTGGAATCGATCAGGTCGGCGCCGCGCACCACGTCGGTGATGCCCTGGTCGGCGTCGTCCACCACCACCGCCAGCTGATAGGCCCAGCAGCCATCGGCGCGCAGCAGCACGACGTCGCCGGCCTCGCGGTCCACTTCCTGTTCGAAGCGGCTCTGCAGGCCGTCGTCGAAGGCGATGTGGCTGCCGTCGGCCACGCGCAGGCGGATCGCCGGATGCGGCCGTTCGCGACCGGCGACGCAGTGGCGGTGGATGCCGTGCTGGCCGGCCAGGTCGGTGCGGCTGCAATGGCAGGGGAAGGCCTTGCCTTCGGCCAGCAATCGCCCGATGGCTGCGCGGTAGAGCGCATGGCGCCGGCTCTGGAACTGCACCGGCTCGTCCGGCTGCAGCCCGAACGCGGCCAGCGTCGCCAGTTGCGAGGCGGCAGCGCCGGCTACTTCGCGTGGCGGGTCCACGTCCTCGATGCGCACCAGCCAGCGACCGCCGGCATGCCGCGCCAGCAGCCAACTGCCGAAGGCGGCCAGCATCGAACCCAGGTGCAGGGGGCCGGTGGGCGAGGGGGCGAAGCGGCCGCGGTAGGGAATGGGAGACATCGAAGCTGAATCGTCGGTCAGAATCGTGCTTGAATTCAACCTGCGCGCACCGCAGATTTGCCACGTTCACTCAACTACCTAACTCGGACCTTTCCGCATGTTTACCCGTATCGGGCTGTTCCTGTTGACCAACCTTGCCGTGCTGATCCTGGCGGGCATCGTGATGTCCGTACTGGGCGTCAATCCGGCGCGGATGAGCGGCCTGCTGGTCATGGCCGCGATCTTCGGTTTCGGCGGCTCAATCATTTCGCTGCTGCTGTCCAAGTTCATGGCCAAGCGCGGCACCGGCGCGGTGGTGATCACCGAGCCGCGCAACCAGACCGAGCGCTGGCTGCTGGACACCGTGGCGCGCCAGGCCAAGGCCGCCGGCATCGGCATGCCGGAAGTGGCGGTGTACGACGGTCCGGAGATCAATGCCTTCGCTACCGGCGCCAACCGCAACAATGCCCTGGTGGCCGTCTCCACAGGCCTGCTGCACAACATGAGCGAAGACGAGGCCGAGGCGGTGCTGGGCCATGAGATATCGCACGTGGCCAACGGCGACATGATCACCATGGCGCTGCTGCAGGGCGTGCTGAACACCTTCGTGATCGTGCTGGCGCGCGTGGTCGGCGGCATCATCGACAATGCGCTGTCGGGCAACCGCGAAGGCGGCGGTCGCGGTTTTGCCTACTTCATCATCGTGACCGTGCTGCAGATTGTATTCGGCACGTTCGCGACCATGATCGCGATGTGGTTCTCGCGCCACCGCGAGTTCCGCGCCGACGCCGGTGGCGCGAACCTTGCCGGCCGCCAGAAGATGATCGCCGCGCTGGAGCGGCTGAAGCTCAACCACGGCCAGAGCACGCTGCCGACCCAGATCGCCGCGTTCGGCATCGCCGGCGCGACGGCGAAGAAGCTGTACCTGAGCCATCCGCCGCTGGAGGAGCGCATCGCCGCGCTGCGCTCTTCTACGGTGGCGTGATTGGTTGGACAACCCGCAGTAGTCCAAGGACGCCCGGCAAATGCCGGGCGTTTTTCATTGGAGCAGCGCTTTCGTTGTCGCCTTTTTCCCAGCTTTTTCTTTGGCTTTGGCTTCTCTGCTTTTGACTTCAGATCCCCTTCCGCCGGCTGCGTCGCTGCGGAAGGGGACCCGGAAGGTCAAAGGCAACGGCCACAACCACAACCACAACCACAACAAAGCCAAAGCCGGTGACATTGCATGTAGGCGCAGCAGCCGGAGCCGCCGGAGCGCGGCTGCGGCGGCTCGTGTCACGCCGGAAACAGAAACGGCGCCCTCGCAGGCGCCGTCCGGGATCGCGGGAAAGTTCCGGGTCAGAACTTCGGATCAAATTCCGCAGCGTGGCCGGTGTTGACGATCACCTTCTGCAGCGCCTCGCACACCTTCAGGTTGCCGGCCACCACCTGTTGGGTCTCCGGGCCCTTGTCGTCCATGCGCGCCAGCGTGGCGCCGCGGTAATTGCAGACCTTGCCGCCGGCCTCGCGCACCAGCAGCACGCCGGCGGCGATGTCCCATGCCTTCACGCCCGCCTCGAAGTAGGCATCGGCGCGGCCGCAGGCCACGTAGGCCAGGTCCAGCGCGGCCGAGCCGGTGCGGCGGATGTCCTCGGCCTGCACCAGCAGGGTGTCCACGGTCTTGAGCTGGCTGCCGGCACGGGCGCGCTCGCGCGGGGCGAAGCCGGTGTGGATCATCGTACCTTCCAGGTCCTTGCGCTCGGCCACGCGGATGCGGCGGTCGTTGAGCACGGCGCCGGCGCCCTTGGAGGCGGTGAACAGTTCGTTGCGCAGCGGGTCGAAGATCACCGCGTCGGTGGGTTCGCCATTCTCGACCAGGGCGATGGACACGCAGTAGTGCGGGAAGCCGCGCAGGTAGTTGCTGGTGCCGTCCAGCGGGTCGATCACCCACATCTGGCGGCCGTTGCCCTGCAGGCCGCCTTCCTCGCCATAGATGCCGTAGTCCGGGTAGGCGCGCTTGAGCTCCTTGACGATGACCTTCTCGGCATCGCCGTCGACTTCGCTGGCGTAGTCCATCCGGCCCTTCTGCACCACGTTCAGCGCTTCGAGCTTGTTGATGTTGCGCAACAGGACGTTGCCGGCGAGGCGTGCGGCCTTGACCATGACGGTGACGGCGGGTTTCTGCATGGTGAAGGGCTCCCGTGAAGGCGAATGGGTCGGATTGGCGGAGGAAAAGAGCGTTTCCGGCGCACGGGCCGGCCGCGCAGTTTACCATCTGCGGCTGTCCCGCTCCTGACTTTTTTCGCCATGTCCGCTTCCGCCCGCATCCGTTTCGTCCTGGTCGGCACCCAGCATCCCGGCAACATCGGCGCGGCGGCGCGGGCGATGAAGACCATGGGATTGTCGAAGCTGGTGCTGGTGGCGCCCGAGCAGCCGCTGGACGATGTCGCCTACCGGCGCTCGGCCGGCGCCGAGGACGTGCTCGGCGACGCCCCGGTGTTCGCCACTCTGGCCGAGGCGGTGGCCGATTGCCGGCTGGTGCTGGGCTGCACGGCGCGTTCGCGCCGGGTGCAGCTGGAGGAACTGCTGCCTGAGGTCGCCGGCCAGCGCGCCGTGGCCAGGGCCGCCGAGCCGGCGGAGGTCGCCTTCGTGTTCGGCCGCGAGCGCACCGGCCTGACCAACGACGAGCTGCAGCTGTGCCATCTCGCCGTGCATATCCCCTCCGATCCGGAATTCAGCTCCTTGAATCTGGCCGCGGCGATCCAGGTGCTGGCCTACGAGGTGCGCATGGCGCAGCTGGAAGGCCAGGCCGCGCCGGCGGTCGAGCAGGGGTATGGCGAGGCGCCGGCCAGCCACGCGCAGCTGGAAGGCCTGTTCGGGCAGTTCGGCGACACCCTGGACCAGATCGACTTCCACAAGGGCCGCGCCCCGGAATCGGCGATGCGCAAGCTGCGCCGGCTGTTCATGAAGGCCGACCTGTCCGAGCAGGAAGTCCGCCTGCTGCGCGGGATCCTGTCTGATGCGCAGCGCATGGCGCGGCTGGCGAACGAACGGCAAAACTGAGACATCCGTCATCCGGGGTTTTTTCGGATAGTCTGTGCGGACACTCTGTGGGGGAGCGCCGGTTTGCGTGTTTCAAAATGGCTTTGGGGAGCCGTGCTGGTGTTGTCCGTGGCGCTGCCCGCCGTGGGGGCGGCAGCCGAGCGTTCGGTCCTGGTGCTGGGGCGCCTCAGCGACGATCCGAAGTCGCATTACGAACAGCTCAAGCCGCTGCTGGATTACGTGGTTCCGAGGATGCGCGACGTGGGGATCGTCGAGGGCCGCATCCTCATGGCCAAGGACATGCAGCAGATGGCCAGCTACCTGCGGCGGGGACGCGTGGACTGGGTGACGGAGACCTCCGGCACCGCCATGGCGCTGCGCCAGCGCAGCGGCGCCGAGCCCCTGCTGCTGACCGAAAGAGGCGGGGTGGCGGCCTACCATAGTGTGTTCTTCGTCCGCCGTGACAGCCCGATCAACACGCTGGAGGAGCTGAAGGGACGCACCCTGGCGATGCAGAGCACCTGGTCCACCAGTTCCTATCTGGTTCCGGTGATGGAGCTTCTTGCCCATGGGGTCCGCCCGGAAATCCTGTTGACGCCGCAGGACACGCCTACCGCCGACACGGTGGGCTATGTGTTCGCGCGTTCGGAACTGAACATCTCCACCTTCGTGCACAAGCGGGTGGTCGACGCCGGAGTGGTCAGCAATGTCGACTGGCTCGACGAGCGGCGCGTGCCGGCGGTGTTCCGGCGCGACATGCGGGTGCTGTACGAAAGCGAGGACGTGCCGCGGGCGGTGGAAATGGTGCGGCCGGACCTGGATCCGGCGGTCCGGGCGCGCCTGCAGGAAGTGCTGCTGGAAGCCAGCAGCGACCCGCAGGCGGGGCCGGCGCTGCGCAAATTCTTCGGCACCACCGCGTTCCATCGCCTGGATCCGTCCAGCCAGCGGGCGCTCGACCGGCTGCGTACCGGGCTGGGCCGGGTCCGCATGGAGGTGGAATGAAGCGGCCGCGGTTCGGGTTGCAGGCCCGTTTCCTGTGCGTGGCCGGCGGTGCGGTGCTGGTGGTGATCGCGATCGTCGCGGTGCTGCTGGCGCGGCAGGCGGCCGCCCAGCGCGAGCTGCTGCAGGCCAGCGGCGGCGTGGTCAGCCAGGTGTTCGACCACAGCGTGCGCGAGCAGGGCACGTCATTGGCCACCTCGCTGGCCGAGGCACTGGTCAATCCGCTCTATTTTTCGGACCTGGACGCGATCGGCGCGCTGGTACGCAGCACCGCCAGCCAGAAATCGGTCAGTTATGTGCTGGTGCACGACGCCGAAGGCCGGTTGATCCACGACGGCTCCATCGAGGTCGCCGGCTATGGCCGGCAGATGCAGGACCCGCTGGCGCAGGGCGCGATCGGCGCCGAGAAGCTGCGGATGCAGGAATCGCCGATGGTGCTGGAGGTGGATCTGCCGCTGCGTATCGGTGAGCAGCGCATCGGCGGGCTGCGGCTGGGCATGGACCTGGCGCCGGTCCGTGCGCAGGAAGCCGAGGCGAGGGCGGTGCTGGAACAGCGCATGGGCCAGGCCAACCGCCGGCAGCTGGCCTGGGGCGGACTGATGATGGTGGCCCTGGTCGGCTTCGCCTGCCTGATGGCGCTGTACGTGCAGCGCACGCTGGTACGGCCGATCCGCTGGCTGGGCGCCGCCGCGCGCCGCATCGAGGCCGGCGATTACCAGGTCGAGCAGCAGGATACGCGCCGCGGCGACGAGATCGGCGAGCTGCTGCGCACCTTCGGGCGCATGGGCCAGAGCATCGCCCGGCATGACCGCGAAGTGCGGCAGATGGCCTATACCGACTCGCTGACCGGGCTGACCAACCGCCTGGCCTTCCGCGAGGCGCTGGATCACCGGCTGCTCGGCGCGCGCGCGTCGGGCCAGGGGCTGGCGCTGCTGTTCATCGACATCGACGAGTTCAAGCGGGTCAACGACACGCTCGGCCACGAGGCGGGGGACGACGCGCTGCTGCAGTTCGCCCAGCGCATCGCCGCGGCGGTGGAGCAGGATGGCGGCGACGAGGCGCTGCTGGCCCGTTTCGGCGGCGACGAGTTCGTGATCCTGATCGGCAGCGAGGCCGGCCGGGTGGAGGAGATGGCCACCGCCCTGGCCAAACGGCTGGTGGCCGACCTGGGACACCCGCTGCAGGTACAGGGGCGGGAGATCTTCCTCGGCAGCTCGATCGGCATCACCCTGTTCCCGGAGGATGCGGCCGACGCCACCGGCCTGCTGAAGAACGGCGACATTGCCATGTACCAGGCCAAGCTGGCCGGCAAGAGCTGCTTCCGCTACTACAGCCGGGCGCTGGACCATGCCGTCGAGCGGCGCCTGCACCTGGAGCAGGAGCTGCGTGGCGCCTGGGAGCGCGGCGAGCTGCATCTGGTCTATCAGCCGATCTTCCGCAGCATGGACCGCATGCTGGTCGGCGTGGAGGCGCTGCTGCGCTGGCAGCATCCGGTGCTGGGGGCGATCCCGCCATCGATGTTCATCGACATCGCCGAGCAGAGCGGCCTGATCCAGACGCTGGGGCCGAAGGTGCTGCGCATCGCCTGCCAGCAGGCCCGGGAATGGCCCTGCAACGCGGCGGGCGAGGAGCTGTTCGTGTCGGTCAACGTGTCGCCGCGGCAGTTGCGCAGCGGCGATCTCGTCGCCGCCGTGGAGCAGTGCCTGCACGCCTCCGGGCTGGCCGCCTCGCGCCTGCACCTGGAGCTGACCGAGACCGCGGTGATCGGCGACGAGATGCTGGCCGCCTCGCTGCTGGAGAAACTGCACCGCACCGGGGTGAAGGTGTGGCTGGACGACTTCGGCACCGGCTTTTCCGGGCTGAGCCACCTGCGGCAGGTGCCGGTGGACGGGGTCAAGATCGACAAGAGCTTCGTCGCCGACCTGCAGCGCGACCCGGACGATCTGGCCCTGACCACGGCGATCATCGCGATGGCCCATGCGCTGGGCATCACCGTGGTCGCCGAAGGCGTCGAGCAGCAGGCCCAGTTCGAACTGCTCAGCCAGCGCGGCTGCGATCTGGTGCAGGGCTACTGGTTCGCCCGGCCGCTGGATTCGGAAGATCTGGTGCGGCTGGTGGATGCCGCGCCGAGTCCGTCCTGACGCCGCGTCCCGGAGCAAATGGCCGGGGTAGAGCGCGCGGGGCCGCGCCCGACGGGGCGTTCCCGGGGAGCGTCAGCGGGGCGTTGCCCCGCTCTACACAATCGGGGTGCGGCGTTTTGTAGCGCCGGGCCGAGCCCGGCGAGGCGTTCCCGGTAAAGCTCCAGCAGGGTTTGGCCCTGCTCTACGGCTCAGGCCAGCGGCCGCTTGCCGGTATCGCCGGCGATCTCGCGCACCAGCTTCGGCACCAGGTAGCCGGACAGGCGCGCGCCCAGCGCCGTGTGCAGCTCCAGCGCGCGCGCATCGTCGACCTCGAAATGGGCCACGCCCTGCACCCGGTCCAGCTGGTGCAGGTAATAGGGCAGCACGCCGGCGGCGAAGCTGCGCTCGCTCAGGGCGGCCAGGGCGTCGATGTCGTCGTTGACCCCGCGCAGCAGCACGGCCTGGTTGAGCAGCTGCGCACCGGCGCCGCGCAGGCGGGCGAGGGCGGCATCGACGCCGGCATCGAACTCGTTGGCGTGGTTGGCGTGGATCACGAAGGCCAACGGCCACGGCAGGCCGGCCAGCCAGCGCGCCAGTTCCTTGTCCACGCGTTCGGGCAGCACCACCGGCAGGCGGCTGTGGATACGCAGGCGCTTGAGGTGGGGAATGGCGGCCAGCGCCTCGGTCAGCTCGGCCAGCTTGGCGGTGGCCAGCGACAGCGGGTCGCCGCCGGACAGGATCACCTCGTCGATCGACGGGTCCGCGGCGATGGCCGCCACCGCTTCCTCCCACCCGCCGCGGGCGGCGTTCTCGCCGGCATAGTCGAAATGGCGGCGGAAGCAGTAGCGGCAGTTGATCGCGCAGCTGCCGGTGGCCACCAGCAGGGCGCGGCCGCGGTATTTCTGGATCACGCCGGTGGCCTTCTTCGCCGCGCCGTCGCCGACCGCGTCGAAACTGAACCCCGGCACCACCCGCATCTCGGCGTCGACCGGCAGCACCTGCCGCAGCAGCGGGTCGGCCGGGTCGCCCGGGCGCATGCGCGCGGCGAACCCGCGCGGCACCCGCAGCGGGAACTGCGCCAGCGCCTGCGCCGACACGCCGAGGTCGGCGGGCTCCAGCCCCAGCCCGGCCAGCAGCTCGGCCGGGTCGCGGATCGCCTGCCGCCAGTGCGCCTGCCAGCGGTCGGCGGGCAAGAGGGAGGGGGCTTCCTGTAGAGCGGGGGCGAGGGCTGCGGTTATCATGGGCGACCAGAAAAACAGATGCCCGCCTTCGATGGCGGGCGTTCCATTCTAATCCGGCCGCCCTGCGCGCGCCGGTTTTGCCACTTATCAGGAGTTCCAGCATGGCCAGCTACGGCATGAACGACGTAAAGAACGGGATGAAGATCCTGGTCAACAACCAACCGGCGGTCATCATCGACACCGAGTACGTCAAGCCGGGCAAGGGCCAGGCGTTCACCCGCGTGAAGTACCGCCTGATCAAGGACGGCCGCACCCAGGAAGTGACCATGAAGTCGACCGACTCGGTCGATGCCGCCGACGTCGTCGATACCGACATGAACTACATGTACAGCGACGGCGAGTACTGGCACTTCATGGACCCGGAAACCTTCGAGCAGGTGCAGGCCGACAAGGCCGGCATGAACGGCGCCGAGAAGTGGCTCAAGGGCGAGGAGTCCTGCGTGGTCACCCTGTGGAATGGCGCGCCGATCGACGTCACCCCGCCGAACTTCGTCGAGCTGAAGATCACCGAGACCGACCCGGGCGTGCGCGGCGACACTTCCGGCGGCGGCGGCAAGCCGGCCACCCTGGAAACCGGCGCGGTGGTACGCGTGCCGCTGTTCGTCAACCAGGACGAAGTGATCCGCGTCGATACCCGCTCCGGCGAATACTCCGCGCGCGTCAAGTAAGTCCATGCACGAACCCGCCCGCGTCGAGCAGGCTGTCGAGGAACCGGTCCGCGAGGACCGGTTTCCGCATGAGCGGGTGGTGAATTTCTGCGACGCGGTGTTCGCCATCGTCATCACCCTGCTGGCGATCGAACTGCGCCTGCCGGGCGGCGAGCTGATCGAGCGGGTGGGCGCGGACCAGGCCTGGGGCCAGACCCTGGGCCTGCTGGTGTCCTACCTCATCAGCTTCTTCGTGACCGGGCTGTTCTGGGTGGGCCACATGCTCACCTGGAAGCATGTGCGGCGAGTCAACGGCAAGGTGGTGTGGCTGGCCCTGCTGCAGCTGTTCTTCGTCGTGCTGATGCCGTTCGCCACGCGCCAGGTATCGGAGCATTTCCTCGTCTATGCGCTGGTGCTCACCGGCATCTCGCTGTTTTCCTGGCTGGTCCGGCGCACGGTGGTGCAGCAGGAAGACCTGCGCGCCCGGCTCGGCCCGGCGCAGGCGCGGCTGCTGCTGACGCGCGGGCTGATCCCGCTGCTGGTCTTTTCCTCCGCCGTTCCGCTGGGCCTGTTCGTCCCGGGGAAGTGGGCGGTATTGGTATTCGTGCTGATTTTCCCGCTGTCCACCCTCGCCAGGCGGCGCATCCTCGCCGGCGGCGATTGAGCGCGCGACGGAAGGCCGGCCCCGGAAGGAAGCTTTGCAATGACAATCCATGAAACGGCAGCGCTCGGCTGCGACCTCCTGATCGAAGCCGGCTACGTGGTCCCGGTCGAGCCGCACGCGGTGGTGCTGGAAGACCACGCGGTGGCGATCCGCGGCGGCGAGATCGTGGCGGTGCTGCCGCGCGCCGAGGCGCGCGCGCGCTTCCAGGCCCGGGAAGTGGTGTCCCGCCCGGAATCGGCGCTGATCCCCGGCCTGGTCAATGCCCACACCCACAACCCGATGACCCTGCTGCGCGGCATCGCCGACGACCTGCCGCTGATGACCTGGCTGCGCGAGCATATCTGGCCGGTGGAAGCGGCGGTGATCGGCCCGGAGTTCGTCGCCGACGGCACCACCCTGGCGATCGCCGAGATGCTGCGCGGCGGCACCACCTGCGCCAACGAGAACTACTTCTTCGCCGACGTGCAGGCCGCCGTATACAAGAAGCACGGTTTCCGCGCGCTGGTGGGTTCGGTGATCATCGATTTCCCCAGCGCCTGGGCGAAAACCGACGACGAATACTTCGCGCGCGCGACCGACCTGCACGACCAGTGGCGCGGCGATGCGCTGATCGGCACCGCGTTCGCGCCGCATGCGCCGTATACGGTCAACGACGCCAATTTCGAGCGGGTGCGGATGCTGTCCGACCAGCTCGACATCCCGGTGCATCTGCACACCCACGAGACCGCGCAGGAAGTCAGCGACTCGATCAGGCTGCACGGCCAGCGCCCGCTGGCGCGGCTGGACCGCCTGGGCCTGGTCAACGACCGCCTGATCGCGGTGCACATGACCCAGCTCACCGACGCCGAGATCCACCTGTGCGCCGAACGCGGCGTGCACGTGGTGCATTGCCCGGAGTCGAACCTGAAGCTGGCCTCGGGCTTCTGCCCGGCCTGCGCGCTGGTGCGCGCGGGCGTCAACCTGGCCATCGGCACCGACGGCTGCGCCAGCAACAACGACCTGGACATGTTCAGCGAGAACCGCACCACGGCGATCCTGGCCAAGGCCGTGGCCAACGACGCCACCGCGCTGGACGCGGCGACCACGCTGCGCGCGTCTACGCTGGGCGGCGCGCGTGCGCTGGGCTTCGGCGACAGGATCGGTTCGATCGAGGTCGGCAAGCAGGCCGACCTGGCCTGCGTGGACCTGTCGGCGCTGGAGACCCAGCCGCTGCACCATGTGCTATCGCAGCTGGTCTATGCCGCCGGCCGCCACCAGGTCAGCGACGTGTGGATCGCCGGCCAGCCCAAGCTGGTGCAGCGCGAACTGGTCGGCATGGACGTGGCGGCGATCACCGCCAATGCCCGCCAGTGGCGCGACCGCATCCGTTCCATCCGCGCCTGAGCGCGCGGCGGCTTCACGAGGATTACGCAATGACCGCAGCACCGACCTCCAACAACTTCGATCAGGCCGAACTGGACAAGTTCGCCGCGCTGGCCAACCGCTGGTGGGATGCCGACGGCCCGCAGAAGCCGCTGCACGCGCTCAATCCGGTGCGCCTGCAATACGTGGCCGGGCGCGCCGCGCTGCGCGGGGCCAAGGTGCTCGACATCGGCTGCGGCGGCGGCCTGCTGAGCGAGGCGCTGGCGAAGGAGGGCGCGCAGGTCACCGCGATCGACCTTGCGCCGGAACTGGTCAAGGTCGCGCGCCTGCACGGGCTGGAATCCGGCGTGCAGGTCGACTACCGGGTGCAGGCCGCCGAGGACCTGGCCGCCGAGCAGCCGGGCGCGTTCGACGTGGTGACCTGCATGGAGATGCTGGAGCACGTGCCGGACCCGGGCGCGATCATCGCCGCCTGCCAGCGCCTGCTGCGCCCCGGCGGCAAGCTGTTCCTGTCCACGATCAACCGCACCCCGGCCGCGTTCGCGGTGGCGGTGGTCGGTGCCGAATACATCGCCCGGCTGCTGCCCAGGGGCACGCACCATTACCAGGAATTCATCCGGCCGGCCGAGCTGGGCGCCTGGCTGCGCCAGTCCGGCTTGCAGCTGCAGGACGTCAGCGGCATGGCCTACGAACCGTGGCGCAACCGCGCGCGGCTCAGCCGCCGCACCGACATCAACTACCTGGCCTTCGCGGTCAAGCCGGAACAGGCCTGACCGTGGCCGCGTTCCCGCCGGTGGTGCTGTTCGACCTGGACGGCACCCTGCTCGATACCGCGCCGGATTTCGTCGTCACCGCCAACGCCATGCGCCAGGCGCGCGGCATGGACGCCCTGACCGCCGAGCGGCTGCGCCCGGTGGTGTCCAAGGGGTCGCGGGCGATGCTGGCGGTGGCTTTCCCGCAGATGGCCGAAAGCGAGCGCCATGCGCTGGTGCCCGAGTTCCTCGATGTCTACCAGTCGCTGATCGGCCGCCATGCGCGGCTGTTCGACGGTATTCCCGGCATGCTGCAGGCGCTGGAACAGGCGGGCAGCCGCTGGGGCATCGTCACCAACAAGCCCGAATACCTGGCGCGGCTGATCGTGCCGCAGCTGGGCTGGGAGCAGCGCTGCGCGGTGCTGATCGGCGGCGATACCCTGGCCGAACGCAAGCCGCATCCGCTGCCGTTGCAGGTGGCCGCGCAGCGGATCGGCGCGACGCCGGAACAATGCGTCTATGTCGGCGACGACGAGCGCGACATCCAGGCCGCGCGCGCGGCCGCCATGCCATCGGTCGCGGCGCTGTGGGGCTACCGCCCGGATGGCGACGATCCGGCGCTGTGGCAGGCCGACGTGATGGCGGCCACGCCGGCCTCGCTGCTGGAGCCGGCCGCCTGGCCGTGGCCGCGCGGCCTGCGCTGAAATCGCAGGGCCGCGGGCCCGCCGGTCAACCGCCGCAGCGGTGGTAGGCGAACGGGATTTCCAGCGTCTTCCCGTCCTCTCCGGGCCCCGAGATGGATGCCCGCAACCCTGCGCCGTCGCGCCGGTACTCGATGCGGTCGGGGAAGTCGTGCGCCGGGTTCGCGAAGACCACCCAGCCCTCGCCGCGGTCGGCGATGGCGAACACGGTGGGTGCCACGCCATTGGGCTGGACGTGGAAGCCGGCGTCCTGGCCCGCGGGCACCAGGCGCATGAACTCGAACGACTCGGTACCGCCGCCGCGGACCGTGCGCGACATGCCCAGCAGCGCGCCGCCGGCTTCCGGCAGCCAGACCTCCTCGATCTTCCGCTCCCCGCCGCCGCCGCACCATTGGCCCGCCAGCCAGTCGAACTCGCCCGCGGCGGCCGTCCCGGTCGCCACCGCCATGCCGGTACCCAGCACGATTCCTGCCTTCAACATGTTCCGTCTCCCCTGTGGATGGCCGCAGGCTAGCCGTGCCCCCGCCGCGGCGCTTGTAAAAATGCGCAGCGCGGGGTTCGATGGCGCATGGATTACATCGAGCATCCGCCGCCGCCCGACCTGCAGCGCCATGTGCAGTGCCTGTGGGTGCTGCGCGACGAGACGCCCGGCGACGAGGTGCAGGTCATCTACCCGGACGGCTGCTGCGAACTGCTGGCCGAGCTGGGCGTGCCGCTGCGCTTCCACGGTGCGGATGGGCAGGTCCGCTCCGACCAGCCGTTCTGCTTCGCCGCCCAGCAGCTTGGCCCGATCCGTCTGCAGGCGGCGGGGCCGGTGTTGTGCATCGGCGTACGGCTGATGCCGGCGAGCAGCGCACTGGTGGCCGGCGCGCGGTTGCCCGGGCTGCGCGACCACGCGCCCGACCTGTTCACGCTGGATCCGCCATTCGCCGCCCGCTTCCGCGATGCCATGCAGGCCCATGTCGCCACGCAATCGCCGGAACCGCTATGGCGATTGCTGCGGGAGCGTTGCGCCGGTTTCGCGGCGGACACGCTGATCGAGCGGGCCGTGGCGATGCTCGACGCGGTGGACGGCGACCTGCGCATCGCCGAACTGGCACGGCGGCTCGGCGTCGGCCTGCGCACTTTGCAGCCGCGCTTTCTCGCGGCGGTAGGCATGACGCCGAAGGAATACGCGCGCGTGCGCCGGCTGCGGGCCTTGCTGCATACGCTGGATGCCGAAGCGGCGGATATCGCCGATGCCGCCGCGCGCCACGGTTACAGCGACCAGGCGCATGCCACGCACGATCTGCTCAGTTGGACCGGCATCACGCCGGCCCGGTTGGTGCGCGCCCTGCGCGGCGACAGGGGCGGCGACGACGCACTGCGGCTGGCCGCTGCTTTCGTGCGTGGCGCCAGCAACCGGCCTGGCACGCCGAGGCCGCGCCGGGCGGATTGACGCGCCGGCGGTCCCGCGGATCGCCGGATGCGCGCGGGCGCTTCGCCATCAGCGTCTGCCGCGCGGCAACTCGATCCGCGGCGGCCTGCAGCATCCGCGCTCGCGCGGCGCGCGCCCTGGAGGCGTCGATCAGGCTGTGGAAGCGGGGACTGAATGCGCGGCCGACCTGGCCGGTGAGCTACGCGGTGATTCTTCAGTGTTGGCGCGGGAAATCGCCTGCGCGCCCAAGCAGTTGCTGCCGGCAGCGGCGACCCGTGCGCAGCGTGGCGCGTCGCTGCAGGCAGCCGGCCCGAGGCGGTAGGACAGTTGGTTGCGCAGGAGCATTCCCTGCATGGCCTGGGTGGTTTCCAGCGCCTGCTGGCGGACTTCGACCAGATCCGGCAGGCCCTGCAACGTCAGCGCGATGTTCGGCAGTGCCTGCGGGTTTTCGAGCATGGGGCGGAAATCCATCTTCGTCGTGCCCGTGCTCAGCACCGGGTTGTTGCTGAGCGAAGCGGCGGAGAATTGCCGCACCGGCCCGGGCACGCGCATCAGATCGGCATGGCTGCTGCGCTGCGGCAGGTTGGTTGCCATGGCCGGCGGCGCGAGGGTCAGGCTGCTTGCCGGCCCGCCGATGCGGGAGGGAGGCGCCGGCAGGCCGGGCGTGATCGCGGCAAGCAGGCCTGCGGGCCAGGATGAGGGGCTGCGGATCATGCGCATGCTGCGTCCATGCGCCGGCACGGGCGCCAGCCATTGGTGGAGTGGCGGGAGGTGGCGCTCATCGGTCGTCCGCGGAGAGGACGAGGTTTTCCTGTTGCTGGTCGCTGCGCTGCGCGTAGAAGTCGCCGCCGGACGGTGAAGGCTCCATCCGCAACAGCGGCTTGCGGGTGACGTCGATCAGCACCAGCCAGCCATCGGCATTGATGAACCAGGCGAATATGTCATCGGGAATGGCGAGTTCGCGGAGGCAGGCGTCGTCGGCGGTCACCGCATAGCCGCCGATGGTGCGCTGGTCGGTGAGGGTGATTCTGCAGACACGGCCGCCTTCGAAATCCTCCCAGAGCACGTAGCGGCCCTGCAGCCGGCTTGTCCACGGATCGGGCGCGGCGGAAAGGCCGTCGTCCACGGTAACCGGCGGAGTCGCGGCGGGAGCTGGCGGCGCCGTGGGGCCCGATGGGGAAGCGGCGGGACCGCTCGCGGTTTCGCTCCAGCAACCTGCCAGCGGGGCGGCCAGGGCAAGGCAGGCCCAAAGCGCGGCGCGTGCATGGAGGCGCCGGGGGAGAAGGGGGCATCGATATGGATTCATGAGGGGCGGCCTGCGTCTGCTGTGGGGAGGTTCAACGGGCGGTGACGGTTGCGGTGTAGCGGGCGGCGGGTGGCCCGTCGTGCAGATATGGGGCGCCCGCGGGGCCAACCCGTGTCTTGCCCGCCGGCACCAGCTCGAATTCCAGCGTGGCGGTGCCGGGGCCATCGGCTTCATAGACGAAGATGGCCAGGTCCGTTCCTTGCGGGCCGGCATGCGGTTCCACGTCGAGGCTGCGGAAGAAGAAAGGGGCGGTATCTGCCGTGCGTTGCGCCGCTACCCACAGCTTTCCGTCGGCGCTGCGGTAGGGCAGGCGCAGCGTCAGGGTCCGGCCGGCTACTTCATGGCTGCCGGCAGGAAGCGCCGGTGGCGGTGTCGCGGAAGCGGGCACGTCCGCAGCGGGAGGCGTGCACGCGCTTGGCAGGAGGATGATCAGCCCGGCACACAGCAAGCCGCGTGCGAGCGCCATGACAACGGCGGTTGCCGGCCTGCCTGCATCGGCGTGACTGCGAGCGCGGGCCTGCACGGATGAATCGGACGAGACGGATGGCGGAGCCGTTCGCGGGCGGGAGCCCCGGGCGTGACGGCGGGAGCGCAGGGACATGGTGCCTTCCAGTGGGCGGCGGCCGGATTGCCGTCACTGGCAATGAACACGGAAACCGGCCGGCGACTGACATGCCTGCTGGAACCGGCGTTCCGGCCGGTCGCCGGGAGACGGCGCGCGCCCAGATTCTTACAATATGCCCATGACTGGATCTGATTCGCTGGAAGGCTTCCTGGACAAATGGCGCGAGCGCTGGCCCGAGTGGTCGCTGGTGGACCGTTTCGTCGCGCCGGAGCTGCATCGCCGCACCGTGGCGTGGTTCGCGCTGCTGCAGGAGTTCGACGACATGCTCAACACCGCCGGCGACCCCTTGCCGGCCAATGCCAAGCTCGGTTGGTGGAGCGAGGAACTGCGCAGCTGGGCCGGGCAGCGTTCGCGGCATCCGCTGGGCCGGGTGCTGGAACCGGTGCGGGCGCCCTGGGGGCAACTGGCGGAGGCGCTGCCGGACCTGATCGAAGCCCGCGACGCCATCGCCGACCCGGAACAGGCGCGCCGTTCGCTGCAGCGCCTGGCAGCCGCGGTGGCGGCGGTGGAAGCGGCGCTGTTCGATGCGCCTCTGTCGCCGGAGGCCGGCGACGCGGTGCTGACCCAGATGCTGGCGCAGCGGATGCAGGACCTGGGGGGCGCGGCAGTGCCGGCGGGTAGTGGTGGCGAACGCGAATGGCAGCAGGCCCTGCTCGCACGCTGGCCGGCGCGGGTGGCCGGGCCGCGTCCGCGCAGGCTCTATGCGGTGCTGGCGCGTGGTCGTTTGCAGGCACGCCTGCGCGGCGGTGATTACCAGCCGAGCCCGGCCGGGCTGCTGTGGCGCGGTTGGTGGGCCGCGCGCGGCTGATTTGCCGGCAGGACATTGGCACGTAGTCCGCAACAGCGCGGTTCGGTGCGCGATGGCGCATTCCTGCAGGAACAGTCCGCAAGGAACGCCAAGGCGCGAAGGAAAACCAGGTCGGTGTTTATGTTGCCGCCTTGCAGGCGGCAACCCTTCAGGCCATCGACAGGCGAGGTAAAGAACCGCTCCAGGCGGTTTTTTGCACCCTTGGCGTTACTTTGCGGAGAATCTCTGTTGCCGGTTTCACCGGTACAGCTTCGGTGCGCACCGCAGTGCGCGCCTGCGACTACTTTCCGCGCTCCAGCACCAACAGCGGATCAATCCGCACATCGAACCAGTTCATCCCCCAATGCAGATGCGGCCCGGTCGCGCGCCCGGTGGCACCGACCGCGGCGATCACCTGGCCCTGCTCGATGCGGTCGCCGACCTTCACGTCGATGCGCGACAGGTGCAGGAAGTTGGAACTGATGCCGAAGCCATGGTCGAGCACCAGGGTGCCGCCGGTCAGGTAGAGGTCCGGGTTGGCGAAGGTGACGATGCCGGCGGCGGGCGCCTTCACCGGCGTGCCGGCCGGCGCGGCGATGTCCATGCCCGAATGGCCGGCGCCGGGCTGGCCGTTGTAGACGCGGGCATTGCCGAAGCGGCCGCTGATGCGGCCCTGTACCGGCCAGATGAAGGTCTGGGTGAAGTCGGTGCGGTTGTCGTCGCGTTTGCGCGATTCGGTCACCTGCGCCTGCTCACGGGCGATGCGCTCGGCGATGGCCGGTGGCGGATTCACCGTCTTTGGCGGCACGCCGTTGACCCGTTCCACCGGCCAGTCACGCGCAGTCACTGCAATCGAAACGTTCTCGCTGCCGCCATCGGGGCGCTGCACCTGTACCTGCAGCGGGCCTTTCTCGTCACGGCCGATGCCGAATACCACACTGCCGTAGCTGCTGACCCGCAGCTGCCGGCCCGCATAGCGGACCGTGCTGCCAGCCGGCACCTTGCCGATCACCATCGCGCCCTGCGATGCACTGGCAGGGAATACGACGCGGTTGTCGAGCAGGTTGCCGATGCCATCCTGGGCCTGCGCGGGCAGGGCGGCGAGCAGGGGCGCTGCCAGCAGCAGCGCACCCATCATCAGGACCGAACGCATCAACGGTCGTAGGTCATGCGCTGGCCGGCCGGTGCGCCCACCAGCTTGCTGCCGTCCCATACCTGCTGGCCGTTGACCCAGGTGGAGGCAATGCGCGAGCGGAAGGTGGTGCCCTCGAACGGCGACCAGCCGCACTTGGACAGCACGTCCTCGCGCTTGACCGTGAACGGCACGTCCTCGACCAGCACCAGGTCGGCGAAGTAGCCCTCGCGCAGGAAGCCGCGCTCCTCCACGTCGAACAACTGTGCCGGGGCATGGGCGAATTTCTGCACCACCTGTTCGCGGGTCAGCTTGCCTTCGTGCACGCGCTCCAGCGCGGCAACCAGCGCGTACTGCACCAGCGGCAGGCCGGACGGTGCCTGGGCGTAGGGCTTCTGCTTCTCTTCCCAGGTATGCGGGGCGTGGTCGGTGGCCAGCACGTCGAGCACGTCATCGGCCAGCGCGGCGGTGATCGCCTCGCGGTCGGCCACGTCCTTGATCGCCGGGTTGCACTTGATCAGGTTGCCCTTGGTCGCATAGTCCGGGCGCGCGAAATGCAGGAAGTGCACGCAGGTCTCGGCGGTGATCTGCTTGCGGCTGCCGTCGGCGCGGATCAACGGGCCCTTCTCGAACAGCGCCAGCTCGTCGGCGGTGGAGATGTGCAGCACGTGCAGGCGGGTGCCGTGCTTTTTCGCCAGCGACATCGCCAGCCGGGTGGACTTGATGCAGGCCTCGCGCGAGCGGATGTCCGGGTGCATGTCCGGGGTCAGCGCGTCGCCGTACTTTTCCTGGAACGCCTTCAGGTTGGCGTCGATCATCGGCGTGTCTTCGCAGTGCGTGATGATCGGCGTCGGGCAGTCGCGGAAGATCGCGTCCAGCGTTTCCGGGTTGTCCACCAGCATGTTGCCGGTCGAGGCGCCCATGAACACCTTCACCCCCGGCGCCTTCTTCGGGTCGAGCACGCGGATGGCTTCCAGGTTGTCGTTGCTGGCGCCGTGGTAGAAGCCGTAGTTGGCCCAGGCGCGGCCCTTGGCCAGTTCGTACTTGGCTTCGAGGATGGTCGAATCCAGCGTCGGCGGGTTGGTGTTGGGCATGTCCATGAAGCTGGTCAGGCCGCCGGCCACCGCGGCAGCTGATTCACTGGCGATGTCGCCCTTGTGGGTCAGGCCGGGTTCGCGGAAGTGCACCTGGTCGTCGATCATGCCCGGCAGCAGCCAGCGGCCGGCGGCATCGACCACTTCCTCGCCGGCGCGCGGCGCCAGCCCGCTGCCGATCTGCGCGATGCGGCCGTTCTCGATGCGCAGGTCGCCGTCGAAGGTACGGCCCTCGTTGACCATGCGGGCATTGGTGATGAGCGTGGAGGACATGTCAGTGTTTTCCTGTGCAGCGGCAAGAGGGGGCGTCGGCCTTTCCCGGAACCGGATCGAAGCCGCCGGGGTGCAACGGATGGCAGCGGCCCAGCCGGCGCAGCGTAAGCCAGCAGCCCCGCAACGGACCGTGTATGCGGATCGCGTCCATCGAATACTCGGAGCAACTGGGGACAAAGCGGCAGCGCGGCCCCAGCAGGGGGCTGATGAAGCGCTTGTAGAAGCGCAGCAGGGCGATGAGGAGTCGGCCGATCACCCTTGGATGATAAGCCAGCTGGCATTGCCCAAGGATTTGTCGCACGATGCCGGACGGGCGGCGGGTGGACTCCAGATGCCTTCCGCCCACCGGGTACGCCGGTCGTGCCTGGTCACGTTCCGAACTGCGCGGGACGATCCGGCGGTGCCGCCGGGCCGCTCACGGGCCGATCGGGCATCCGTTCATGTCGGGGCGGTCGGCGCGGTTGCCGCTGCTGGTCGGGTAGGCTATAAAGGCCCGCTTTCCCGGGCCCCGGGGGAAACAAGGAAGAGCGTTTCGTGGCTGCTAAAAAACCTGCAAAAAAGGCCGTCAAGGTCGCCAAGAAAATCGCCAAACCTGCAGTCAAGAAGGCGGCGCCGAAGCCGGTGGTCAAGAAACCGGTAGCCAAGGCCGCCAAGCCGGCTGCGAAGAAGGCGCCTGCCAAGAAGGTGGTGGCCAAGAAGGCACCGGCCAAGCAGGCAACGCCCGCCAAGAAGGCCGCGGTCAAGAAGGCTCCCGTCAAGAAGGTGGCCGCCAGCAAGGCCCCGGCGAAGAAGGTGGCCGCTCCGGTGGCCAAGGTGGTCAAGGCCGCCAAGCCTGTCAAGCCGGTGGTCAAGAAGGCTGCCGAAAAGACTGCAGTCAAGGCTTCCAAGTCCCCGGTCAGCAAACCCGTCGTCAAGTCCGTACCGAAACCGGCCGCCAAGCCGGTTCCGGCCAAGCCTGTCCCGGCCGTAGTCGCCAAGACGGTTCCAGCCCCGGCCTCCGCGCCGGCGGCCAAGGCACCGGCTCCGGCGCCCAAGGCCCCGCAATCCAAGAATCCCGTGCCTGTTTCGAAAACCCCCGCAAAGACCGTCGTCAAGTCCGCTGCCCCCGCTGCCGTCCGCCCGGTCGGCAAGGTCGCCGTCGCCGTAACCGCACGCTCGGCCGCCCCGGCCCCGCGCAGCAAGCACAAGGTGGTCGAGTACAAGACCGACGAGGCGACCGGCCGCCCGATTCTGCCGGCCGGCTACAAACCCTCGTCGGACGAGGAGTACATGAGCCCGCTGCAGCAGGAGTACTTCCGCCAGCGCCTGCAGAACTGGCGCGCCGACCTGGTCGAGGAATCCAAGCAGACCATCGAGAACCTGCGCGAGGAAGTGCGCGACATCGGCGACGAAGCCGAGCGTGCCACCCGCGAGACCGAGAACTCGCTGGAACTGCGTACCCGTGACCGCTACCGCAAGCTGATCGGCAAGATCGACAGCACGCTCAAGCGCCTGGAAGCCGGTGATTACGGTTACTGCGTGGATACGGGCGAGGAGATCGGCCTGGATCGACTGGAGGCGCGCCTCACCGCCGAGCGCACCATCGATGCGCAGGAGCGCTGGGAGCACCTGCAGAAGCAGCAGGGCGATTGAGGTCCGGTACTTCGTGATCCCGGAAAGCCCCGCCATGCGCGGGGCTTTTCGTTTCCGCGGCCCATGGCCGTCATTCCCGGCCCGATGCATGGGCTGGGGACCTGTTTTCGATCCGTCCGCTCCACCTTGAGGAACATGCCGCCCCCGTTGCCCTATCGCCTCGGTTGCCCGTCCGGGAACACGCCGGCCTGGCGCGGCGGTGGCCCGCGGCCGGGCGGAAGTCTTGGCGGCTACGTGCGCACCTTCAACGCGGTGGAGGGCAACACCACCTTCCATGCCCGGCCGGCGGCCGCGACGGTGTTGCGCTGGGCGGAGACGATGCCGGCGGAGTTCCGCTTCTGCGCCAAGCTGCCGCGCGACATCAGCCACGAAGGCGACCTGCGCGGACGCCTGCAGGCCACCACGGATTTCCTGGAACTGCTCGCACCGCTCGGCCCCCGCGTCGCGCCGTTGTGGCTGCAGTTGCCCGCCCGTTTCGGCCCGGAGCGGCTGGATGAACTGGGCACATGGCTGGAGCACGTCGCCGGGCGCGATGTGGCCGTGGAGGTGCGTCACCCGGCGTTCTTCGCACGGGGCGGGGAAGAGCGCGCGCTCAACCGCCTGCTGCACGCGCTCGGCGTGGAGCGTATCTGCCTGGATTCGCGCGCGCTGTTCGCCTGCGCCGCCGACGATCCGGCCGTGCGGCACGCGCAGTCGAAGAAGCCGCGCCTGCCTGTCCGCGCGGCGGCCTTCAGCAACAGCCCGCAGGTCCGTTTCATCGGTGGGCCGGACCTGGAGGCCAACCAGCCTTGGCTGCTGCCATGGGTCGAGCGCGTTGCCGGCTGGATCGAACGGGGACTTGCGCCGTACGTGTTCCTGCATACTCCGGACAACCATCTCGCCGCCGAACAGGCACTGCGCTTCCACGCATTGTTGCGTGGGCGCCTGCCGGGCTTGCCGGAACTGCACGCGCCGCAGCCGGCGCTGTTCTGGACTACTGCAGGTCGCGCAGGTTCAACCGCCGCAGGGTCGGATTCTTCCACGCGGTGACGCCAGCCACGCCCAGCACCGCGCAGCCGCCGATCACCACCGCGGGCACCAGGCCCAGCAGCCGCGCCATGCTGCCGGCGTAGAAGGCGCCCAGCTCGTTGGACGAACTGATGAAGATGCCGTTGATGGACGACACCCGGCCGCGCATCTCGTCGGGCGTGGCCAGCTGCAGGATGGTCGAGCGCACCACCACCGATACGCCGTCGAAAGCGCCGTAGAACAGCAGGATCGCCGCCGACAGCCAGAAGCTGCGCGACAGGCCGAAACCGATCACGCACAGGCCGAAGCCGGCCACCGCATACAACAGCACGCGGCCGGCGTTGCGGTGCAGCGGGTGGCGGGCCAGCCACAGGCCCACGCAGACCGATCCCAGCGCCGGCGCCGCGCGCAGGATGCCCAGTCCTTCCGGGCCGTAGTGCAGGATTTCCTGGATGAAGGCCGGCAGCATCGCCACCACGCCGCCGAGCAGTACCGAGAACATGTCCAGCGCCATGGCGCCGAGCATCACCGGCGTGGACAGCACGAAGCGCGCGCCCTCGGCGATGCTGGCGAAGATCGGCGCGCGGGTCTGCGGCGGCGGCGCTTCCTGCACCCGCAGCATGGCCAGCGCGATCACGGCCAGCAGCGCCATCGCTGCGGCCACGGCATAGGCCAGCCCCTTGCCGCCCCAGCCGACCAGCAGGCCGCCCAGCGCCGGTCCGATCACCATGCCGGCCTGGAACACCACGCTGCCGAAGCCGGCGCCGCGCGCGTACTGCCCGCGCGCCAGCACGCGCGCGAACAGCGCGTTGTAGATCGGCGACAGGAAGGCGCGGACCATGCCGGTCAACGCGACGGCCAGGTAGATCGGCCACACGCCCCGGAACGGCAACCCGCCCAGCGCGACTGCGCAGAGGATGGCGGCGGTGGCGACCAGCCCGAGGCCGGCGACCATGCCCAGCCGGCGGCGCGGCAGGTGGTCCACCAGATAGCCGGCGAACGGCGCCACGCAGAAGTAGGGCAGCACTTCGGCCAGGCCGACCAGGCCCAGCGAGAATGGATTGCGGGTGATCTCGTAGATGTGCCAGCCCACCGTGACCGCGACGATCTGGTAGGACAGCATCGCGGTGATGCGATAGGCCAGCAGTTGCACGAAGCCGGCCTGGCGCAGCAGCGCGCCCGTGCCGGCATCGGCGGCGCCGGTGGTCACTGCGGCTGCGACCGCGCGGTGTCGCGGATGAAGGACAGCATCGCCGCCAGCCCGTTGCTGCGGGTCGGCGACAGATGCCGGGCCAGGCCGATGGCGGCGACGTAGTCAGGTTCGGTGGCCAGGATCTCGGCCGCCGGGCGGCCGGAATAGACGCGCAGTGCCAGGTAGATCAGGCCGGAGACGATGGCCGAGTCGCTGATGGCGTGGAACACCAGCCGGTCGGCATTGCCTTCCGGCACGATCCAGACCATCGACTGGCAGCCAAGCAGGCGATGTTCTTCGGTCTTCCACTCATCGGGGAAGGCCGGCAGCTTGCGGCCGAGATCGATCAGGTACTGGTAGCGCTCGGACCAGTCGCCGAAGAAGGCGAACTCGTCGGCGATCGCGGCCTGCGCTTCGGCGGCGGTGGCTTCGAGGGGGAAGGGGGAGTCGGTCATCGTGGTTCTTGTGTTGTTGCTGCAAGTCCCTCTCCCTCGGGGAGAGGGGTTGGGGCGGGAATAGGGGGCGAAGCCCGCATGTCATTTTGTTGCACGAAGCTTCACCCGGGCCCTGATCCGTCCCTTGCGTGCCGCTCCTGCAGCACGCCCTTCGGGCCGGTTTCGCCGTCCGCTTCGGCATCCTGCCTCGCGAGCGGGGCGCCTGTATTCGGCAGCATCCATTGCCTCATCCTTCGGGCGGCGTCGCCGTCTCCCGGAAGGAGATGGAGGGCATCAGCCACGCTTCCAGCGCACGCCCTGCGGCGTGTCTTCCAGCACGATGTCCTCGGCGGCGAGCTGGTCGCGGATGGCGTCGGCGCGGGCGAAGTCGCGGGCTTGCTTGGCGGCGATGCGCTCGTCGATCAACGCCTGGATGCGGGCATCGTCGCCGGCGTCCGCACCGCGGCCGAACCAGGCTGCCGGCGCCTGCTGCAGCAGGCCCAGCGCCAGGCCCGCGCCCAGCAGTTCGCTTTTCAGGCGCGCCTTGTCGTCCGCGCTTTCGGCCTTGCGCGCTTCACCGGCGATGCGGGCCACTTCGGCCAGCGCCAGCGGCGTGTTGAGGTCATCCTCCAGCGCCGCTTCCACCGCGGCCGGGATGGCAGCTTCGGCCGGGATGTCGCCCAGGTCGCGCAAGGTGCCGTAGAGCCGGTCCAGGGTGCGCACGGACTGCTCGATCAGCGCATCGGACCAGTCCAGCGGCTGCCGGTAGTGGGCCGACATCAGCGCGTAGCGCAGCGCTTCGGGCGGGTGCTGGCGCACCAGGTCGTGCACGCGTTCGATGTTGCCCAGCGACTTGCTCATCTTGGCGCCGCCGAAGTTGAGCATGCCGTTGTGCAGCCAGAAACGGGCGAACGTGCGGCCGTCATGGGCGCATTCGCTCTGCGCGATCTCGTTCTCGTGGTGCGGGAACTGCAGGTCCACGCCGCCGGCATGGATGTCGATGGTCTCGCCCAGGTGGGCGGCGGCCATCGCCGAGCATTCGATGTGCCAGCCCGGGCGGCCGCGGCCCCAGGGCGACTCCCAGCCGGGCAGATCGTCGCTGGACGGCTTCCACAGCACGAAATCGCCGGCATCGCGCTTGTACGGAGCGACCTCGACGCGGGCGCCGGCCAGCATTTCGTCCGGGTCGCGGCGCGAGAGCCTGCCATAGCCATCGAAGGTGTTGACCGCGAACAGCACGTGGCCGTCGGCGGCATAGGCGTGGCCGGCCTCGATCAGCCGCCCGATCATGGCGACGATCTGCGGGATGTGGGCGGTGGCTTCGGGCTCGATGTCCGGCGGGGCCACGCCCAGCGCGGCCATGTCCTCCCGGTAGGCGGCGGCGAAACGGTCGGTGATGGCCGAGATCTGCACGCCCTGTTCGCGCGCCGCGGCGTTGATCTTGTCGTCGACGTCGGTGATGTTGCGGGCGTAGCGCAGGGCGCCGTAACGCCGCCGCAGCAGGCCGGCGAGCACGCCGAACACCACCGGGCCGCGGGCATTGCCGATGTGCACGTAGTTGTAGACGGTCGGGCCGCACACGTACATGGTCGGGGCGGCGGCATCCAGCGGGGCGAACGGCTCCAGCTGCCGGGTCAGGGTGTTGTACAGGTGCAGGGCCATGGGGCGTGCCGTGGGTGGGGTAAGCAGAACCGGTAATTCTAGCGGGCCGGGGCAGGGCGGGCACGCCCGGGCTGGGCAGCGGGACGGCGGACGGGTAATGTTCAGCCTCCGTCCTTCGCGCTGCCTACACTATATCGGTGGTCATCCATCATCCGTCCCCGTTGAAGTGTCGATGAAGCGCGCTCCCGTGTCGCTGTCCATCGCGTGCCTGCTGGCCGTCTCCGCCGTGCCGGCCGGGGCGCAGAGCCCCGATCTGCGCAACCGCGTGGCCGTCGTCGAGAACGTGCGTTACGACTATGCGCAGGTGCTCAACGTCGAGCCGGTGTTCCAGACCCTGCGCGCCACCCGTACCGAGGAACACTGCGAGCCGGTCTCCACGCTCACGCTGGCGCCGGTCGAGGTCAAGGGCGAGGAGGAGAAGGGCGGCTTCCGCCGCTTCTGGGATTCGGTGAAGGGCATTTTCAGCCACCAGGGCGGGGAGGACGAGGCCGACGAGGCGCGCCGCGCGAATGCCGCTGGCAACGGCGCGCTGCTTACCCCGGAGTGCCGCATCATCGAGGTCGGCCGCGAGTTCCGCCGGCCCATCGCCTATGACGTGGATTACGTCTACAAGGGCGTCAAGTACCGCTCGCGCCTGCCCGAAGACCCCGGCAACCGCCTGAAGCTGCGGGTGTCGATCACCCCCGAGCTGGGCGAGGGCCCGGAGCAGGGGCCGGCGAATCCATGATGTTGCGTCGCGGCACTTGCGTGCCACCGGGACGCGTGCGACCATCTCCGGCGATGAAAGCGAACAGCTTCCAGCACGAAACCAGCACCGCCCGGATGGCTTCCGGCATGACGTCGCGTGCCCGCCGACCGGAATCCCACATATTCGCTGGGTAAGCCGGAGCTTCGTGCTGTCTGTTCGGAAAACCCAGCCCAGGCTGGGTTTTTTCGTTTCTGTTCCGCGAAAGTTTCAACTGCAATGAGCCGCGCGTCCGCGCATACCGCCACCGGCAACGGTGGCTCCCGCAGCAGCAAAGGATGGATCGATGTCTGTGAAGCACTTCTTGAACACCCAGGACTGGAGCCGCGCCGAACTCGATGCGCTGCTGACCCAGGCCGCGTTGTTCAAGCGCAACAAGCTGGGCGATGACCTCAAGGGCAAATCCATCGCCCTGGTGTTCTTCAATCCCTCCATGCGCACCCGTACCAGCTTCGAGCTGGGTGCGTTCCAGCTGGGCGGCCATGCCATCGTGCTGCAGCCGGGCAAGGACGCGTGGCCGATCGAGTTCGACCTGGGCACGGTGATGGATGGCGACACCGAGGAGCACATCGCCGAAGTGGCCAGGGTGCTGGGCCGTTACGTGGACATGATCGGCGTGCGCGCGTTCCCGAAATTCGTGGACTGGCAGTACGACCGCCAGGATGTCGTGCTCAAGGCGTTCGCGAAGTACTCGCCGGTGCCGGTCATCAACATGGAGACCATCACCCATCCCTGCCAGGAACTGGCGCATGCGCTGGCGCTGCAGGAGCACTTCGGTACCAGCGACCTGCGCGGCAAGAAGTACGTGCTGACCTGGACCTACCACCCCAAGCCGCTGAACACCGCCGTGGCCAACTCGGCGCTGACCATCGCCACCCGCCTGGGCATGGACGTGACCCTGCTGTGCCCGGACGAGCAGTACATCCTCGACGAGCGCTACATGGGCTGGGCGCAGCAGAACGTGGCCGAGAGCGGCGGTTCGCTGGCCGTCAGCCACGATATCGCCAGTGCCTACCGCGGCGCCGACGTGGTCTACGCCAAGAGCTGGGGCGCGCTGCCGTACTTCGGCAACTGGGCGCCGGAAAAGCCCATCCGCGACCAGTACAAGCACTTCATCGTCGACGAGGCCAAGATGGCGCTGACCAACAACGGCGTGTTCTCGCACTGCCTGCCGCTGCGCCGCAACGTCAAGGCCACCGACGGGGTGATGGATTCGCCGCAGTGCATCGCCATCGACGAGGCCGAGAACCGCCTGCACGTGCAGAAGGCGATCATGGCCGCGCTGGTCCGCTGATTCCCCCGTCGTTTCCCTTTCCCCCGTATCCATAACGGCGGCTTCCGCGCCGTCCAACGAGACCCCGTACATGACCACCCCCAACGACTCCCGCGACATCGTCCTGGCCTTCTCCGGCGGCCTGGACACCAGCTTCTGCGTGCCCTACCTGCAGGAGCGCGGCTGGAACGTGCACACCGTGTTCGCCGACACCGGCGGCGTGGACGCCGAGGAGCGCGAGACCATCGAGAAGCGCGCCGCCGAACTGGGCGTGGCCAGCCACGTCACCGTCGATGGCGGCCCGGCGATCTGGGACGGTTTCGTCAAGCCGTTCGTGTGGGCCGGCGAGGGCTACCAGGGCCAGTACCCGCTGCTGGTGTCCGACCGCTACCTGATCGTCGATGCCGCGATCAGGCGCGCCGCCGAGCTGGGCACCAACGCCATCGCCCACGGCTGCACCGGCATGGGCAACGACCAGGTGCGCTTCGACCTGGCGGTGAAGGCGCAGGGCGACTACCGCATCCTCGCGCCGATCCGCGAGATCCAGAAGGAGCACACCCAGACCCGCGCCTACGAGCAGGCCTACCTGGAAGAGCGCGGCTTCGGCGTGCGCGCCAAGCAGAAGGCCTACACCATCAACGAAAACCTGCTGGGCGTGACCATGTCCGGCGGTGAGATCGACAAGTGGGAAGCCCCGGGCGAGGGCGCGCGGGGCTGGTGCGCGCCGCGCAGCGCGTGGCCGATCGAGCCGCTGACCGTGACCCTGAAGTTCGTCGAAGGCGAGGCGGTGGAGCTGGACGGCAAGGCGCTGCCGGGCGAGCAGATCCTGGGCAAGCTCAACAAGCTGTTCGCCCCCTATGGCGTCGGCCGCGGCGTGTACACCGGCGACACCGTGATCGGCCTGAAGGGCCGCATTGTGTTCGAAGCGCCGGGCCTGACCGCGCTGCTGGCCGCGCACCGCGCGCTGGAAGAAGCGGTGCTGACCAAGCAGCAGAACCGCTTCAAGCCGGAGGCGGCGCGCAAGTGGGTGGAGCTGGTCTACGAAGGCTTCTACCACGACCCGCTGAAGACCGACCTGGAAGCCTTCCTGAAGTCTTCGCAGGGCAAGGTCAACGGCGAGGTGGTGCTGGAGACCCGCGGCGCCCGCGTCGATGCGGTGGCGGTGAAGTCCCCGCACATCCTCAATGCCAAGGGCGCGACCTACGCGCAGTCGGCGGACTGGGGCGTGGAAGAGGCCGAAGGCTTCATCAAGCTGTTCGGCATGAGCTCCACGCTGTACGCGCAGGTCAACAACAGCTGAGGACGACGGCATGGGCGGGCTGCGCGTCAGTACGGACAAGGAGGAGCTGGACGTTCCCCTGGTCCACCGCTTCCTCTCGACCGGGGCCTACTGGAGCCCCGGCGTGTCGAGGGAGACGGTGGAGCGTGCGATCGCCGGCTCGCTGTGCTTCGGCGGATACCTGGAAGGCACGGGGCAGGTGGCGTTCGCGCGGGTCTTCACCGACGCGGCCACGTTCGCCTACCTGGCCGACGTGTTCGTCCTGCCGGAGCATCGTGGCCGCGGCCATTCCCGGCAGCTGATGGACGCGGTCATGGCCCATCCGCAGTTGCAGGGGCTGCGCCGTTTCATGCTGGCGACCCTGGATGCGCATGGCCTGTACGCGCAGTACGGCTTCGTGTCCGTCGCCCGGCCCGAGCGGCTGATGGAAATCACCCGTCCGATTCCCTGACCGGCGCGGATACCGCCGGCTCCTACCATCTCCTGCATACCGATGACCGACCTGCTCGACAACACCCTGACGCACCTGGAAAAGCTGGTGTCCTTCGACACCCGCAATCCGCCGCGCGCGATCACCACCGGCGGCATCTTCGACTACCTGCGCGCCAACCTGCCCGGGTTCGAGGTCGAGGTGATCGACCACGGCGCCGGTGCGGTCAGCCTTTACGCGGTGCGCGGCACGCCGAAGTACCTGTTCAACGTACACCTGGACACGGTGCCGGATTCGCCGCACTGGAGCGCCGATCCGCATGCGATGCGGCGCCTGGACGACCGCGTGGTCGGCCTGGGCGTGTGCGACATCAAGGGCGCTGCCGCCGCGCTGGTAGCCGCGGCCAACCTGACCGATGGCGATGCGGCCTTCCTGTTCTCCTCGGACGAGGAGGCCAACGACCCGCGCTGCATCGCCGCGTTCCTGGCGCGCGGCATTGCCTATGAGGCGGTGCTGGTGGCCGAGCCGACCATGAGCGAGGCGGTGCTGGCGCACCGCGGCATCAGCTCGGTGCTGATGAAGTTCAGCGGCCGTGCCGGACATGCCTCGGGCAGGCAGGATGCGGCGGCCAGCGCCCTGCACCAGGCGATGCGCTGGGGCGGCCGCGCGCTGGACCATGTCCAGTCGCTGGCGCATGCGCGTTTCGGCGGCCTGACCGGGCTGCGTTTCAACATCGGCCGGGTCGAAGGCGGCATCAAGGCCAACATGATCGCGCCCGAGGCGGAGCTGCGTTTTGGTTTCCGGCCGCTGCCGTCGATGGACATCGACCGGCTGCTGGCGACCTTCGCCGGTTTCGCCGAGCCGGCCGCCGCGCACTTCGAGGAAACCTTCCGTGGCCCGAGCCTGCCGTCGGGCGACATCGCACGCGCCGAAGAGCGGCGCCTTGCCGCGCGCGACATCGCCGACGAACTGGGCCTGCCGATCGGCAACGCGGTCGATTTCTGGACCGAAGCCTCGCTGTTCTCCGCCGCCGGCTACACCACGATGGTCTATGGCCCCGGCGACATCGCCCAGGCCCATACCGCCGACGAGTTCGTGACGCTGGAGCAGTTGCAGCGTTACGCCGGCTCGGTCCTGCAGATCCTGCAGCGCGGCGCCTGAGCGGCCGCGTTCCTCCACCCCACGACAGACGAATCCAATGCAACCCCACCGCCAGACCCGCCAGACCATCGTGCGCCTGCTTTCGAGCATGGCCAGCGCGAAGGAGATCAGCCAGTACCTCAAGCGCTTCTCGCAGCTGGACGCCAAGCGCTTCGCCGTGGTCAAGGTCGGCGGCGCGGTGCTGCGCGACGACCTGGAAGCGCTGACCTCCTCGCTGTCGTTCCTGCAGGAGGTCGGGCTGACTCCGATCGTGCTGCATGGCGCCGGCCCGCAGCTGGACGCCGAACTGTCGGCGGCCGGCATCGAGAAGCACACCGTCAACGGCCTGCGCGTGACCACGCCCGAGGCGCTGGCGATCGTGCGCAAGGTGTTCCAGCAGTCCAACCTGCAGCTGGTCGAGGCGCTGCAGCAGAACGGCGCGCGCGCCACCTCGATCACCGGCGGCGTGTTCGAGGCCGAGTACCTGGACCGCGATACCTACGGGCTGGTCGGCGAGGTGAAGCGGGTCAACCTGGCACCGATCGAGGCCAGCCTGCGCGCCGGTTCGATCCCGGTCATCACCTCGCTGGGCGAAACCCCGAGCGGGCAGATCCTCAACGTCAACGCCGACTTCGCCGCCAACGAACTGGTGCAGGAACTGCAGCCGTACAAGATCATCTTCCTCACCGGCACCGGCGGCCTGCTCGATGCCGAGGGCAGGCTGATCGATTCGATCAACCTGTCCACCGAGTACGAGCACCTGATCCAGCAGCCGTGGCTGCACGGCGGCATGAAGGTCAAGATCGAGCAGATCAAGGACCTGCTGGACAGGCTGCCGGAGGAATCCTCGGTATCGATCACGCGCCCGGCCGACCTGGCCAAGGAACTGTTCACCCACAAGGGCTCGGGCACGCTGGTGCGCCGTGGCGAGAAGGTGCTCAAGGCGACGTCGTGGGAACAGCTGGACACCGCGCGGCTGAAGAAGCTGATCGAGTCCAGTTTCGGCCGCACCCTGGTGCCGGACTACTTCGAGAAGACGAAGCTGCTGCGCGCCTATGTCAGCGAGAACTACCGCACGGCGGTGATCCTCACCGACGAAGCCGAGGGCGTGTATCTGGACAAGTTCGCCGTGCTTGACGACGCGCAGGGCGAAGGCCTGGGGCGCGCGGTGTGGAACGTGATGCTGGAGGAAACCCCGCAGCTGTTCTGGCGCTCGCGCAACGGCAATCCGGTCAACCATTTCTATTACGCCGAGTCCGATGGCTGCTACAAGCTCGACCACTGGAAGGTGTTCTGGTACGGCGCCAGCGACTTCGAGCGCATCCGCGGCTTCGTCGAGCACTGCGGCAGGCGCACCGCCAGCCTGCAGGGATGAGGCCATGAACCAGCCCTCGGCCAACACCTGCTGGAACACGGTGCCGGAACTGCGCGGCGCGCACGTCGCGCTGGAACCGCTGCGCCTGGAGCATGTGCCGGCGCTGCGGCAGGCGCTGGGCGAGGGCGAGCTGTCGCGCCTGTGGTACGCCAACGTGCCGGCGCCGGACGCGGTGGAGCGCTATGTCGCCGCGGCGCTGGACGCGCAGGCGCGGGGCGATGCGCTGCCATTCGCGGTCAGGGACGCCGCTGGCGACGTGGTCGGCAGTACCCGTTTCTATGCGCTGGACGCGGGCGTTCCGCGCCTGAACATCGGCTACACCTGGTACCACCGGCGCGTGCAGCGCACCGGCCTGAACACCGAGGCCAAGAGGCTGTTGCTGCGCCATGCCTTCGAGGCGATGGGCTGTATTGCCGTTGGCTTCGAGACCAGCTGGTTCAACCACGCCTCGCGCGCCGCCATCGCCCGGCTCGGGGCGAAACAGGACGGCGTGCTGCGCAACCACAAGCGCCACGCCGACGGCACGCCGCGCGACACCGTGGTGTTCTCCCTCCTCGACAACGAATGGCCGGCGGTACGCAGCCATCTGCAGTCCCTACTGGATTCGCATTCATGACCGACAGGAAATTCTCGCTGGGCATCGTCGGTGCCCGCGGCCACACCGGCGCCGAGCTGATCCGGCTGATCGCCGCGCACCCGCGGATCGAACTGGCCTTCGTGTCCTCGCGCGAGCTGGACGGCCAGCGCGTGTCCGACCACAACGACGGCTACAGCGGCGAGCTGCGCTATGAAAGCCTCGACCCGCAGGCGGTGGCCGCCAAGGGCGCCGACGCGGTGATCCTGGCCCTGCCCAACGGCAAGGCAGAAGCCTTCGTCGCCGCGCTGGATGCGGCCAGGCCCGACACGGTGATCGTGGATCTCTCGGCCGACTACCGTTTCGATACCACCTGGTATTACGGCCTGCCGGAACTGACCCGCGGCGATTACGCCGGGCAGAAACGCATCAGCAACCCGGGCTGCTACGCCACCGCCATGCAGCTGGCGATCACGCCGCTGCTGTCGCAGCTGGCCGGCCCGCCGGCCTGTTTCGGCGTGTCCGGCTATTCCGGCGCGGGCACCACCCCGTCGGACAAGAACAACACCGACCTGCTGCGCGACAACCTGATGCCGTACGCATTGACCGGCCACGTGCACGAGCGCGAGGTATCCACGCGGCTCGGCGTGCCGGTGGAGTTCATGCCGCATGTCGCGCCGCATTTCCGCGGCATCACCCTCACCGCGAACCTGTGGCTGCAGCAGCCGCTCAAGCGCGAGGAGGTGATGGCGCTGTACCAGCAGCGCTATGCCGGCGAACCGCTGGTGGACGTGGTGGATGAAGCGCCATGGGTCAGCCGCATCGCCGGCCGCCACGACGTGCAGATCGGGGGCTTCACCCTGGCCCCGGGCGGCAAGCGCGTGGTGGTGGTGGCGACCATCGACAACCTGCTCAAGGGCGCGGCGACGCAGGCGCTGCAGAACCTCAACCTCGCGCTGGGATTGCCCGAACTGGCCGCGATTCCGCATTGACCTGATTCCCGTAGGAGCGGCTTCAGCCGCGATGGGGACTTACTGGTAAAGCTCCATCACGGCTGAAGCCGCTCCTGCCTGAAAACTACTCGAGAGACTCCGATGACCAACCTGTTGTGGCAGAAGCCCGGCGTCGCGGTGGACGCCAAGATCCAGGCCTTCCTCGCCGGCGACGACGTGATCCTGGACCGCGAATTCTTCCTGCACGACATCCAGGCCAGCACCGCGCATGCCGAGGGCCTGCAGCACATCGGCATCCTGTCGGCCGACGAGCTGGCCGCGCTCAAGCGTGAGCTGGCGCTGCTGGCCGATGATTTCCGCAACGGCGCCTTCGTGCTGGACGAGCGCTACGAGGATTGCCATTCGGCCATCGAGGCGCGCCTGACCGAGCGCCTGGGCGACGCCGGGCGCAAGATCCACACCGGTCGCAGCCGCAACGACCAGATCCTCGTCGCCACGCGCCTGTGGCTGAAGGAAAAGCTGGCGCGCGTGGCGCAGATCAGCCGCGAGGTGGCGAAGGTGGCGCTGGACCGCGCCGCCGCCGAGCAACAGCAGCCGCTGCCCGGCTATACCCACATCCAGCGTGCCGTGGTGTCTTCGGCGGGCATGTGGTGGGCGGGCTGGGCCGAGGCCTTCATCGACAACGCGGTGCGCGCGGCCGACACGCGCCGGCTGATCGACTGCAACCCGCTGGGCACCGCCGCCGGCTATGGCGTCAACCTGCCGCTGGACCGCGAGCACACCACGCGCGCGCTCGGGTTCGCGCGCATGCAGGTCAGCCCGATCTACGCGCAGCTCTCGCGCGGCAAGTTCGAACTGGCCGCGCTCGAAGCGCTCGGCGGCGCGACCCTGGACCTGCGCCGCATCGCCTGGGACCTGTCGCTGTTCACCACCGGCGAGTTCGCCTTCGTGGCGCTGCCGGCGCAGTACACCACCGGCAGCTCGATCATGCCGAACAAGCGCAACCCGGACGTGATCGAACTGATGCGCGCCACCCACGCCAGCGTGGCCGCCGCGCGCACCGAGATCGAGCAGCTGCTGTCGCTGCCGTCCGGCTACCACCGCGACCTGCAGGCGTCCAAGGGCGCGATCTTCCACGGCTTCGGCCGCGGCCTGGCGGCGCTGGAACTGCTGCCGGCGCTGCTCTCCAACCTGGACTGGCGCGACGACCACATCCGCGCCGCGATCGATTCGGGCATGTACGCCACCGACGTGGCGGTGGATGCCGCCGTGGCCGGCGTACCGTTCCGCGAGGCCTACAAGGCGGCAGCGGCTGCTGCGGATACGGCGGGGCAGGGACGCACGCCGGAGGGCAGCCTGGCAGCACGCGTGTCGCCGGGTGCGGCGGCCGACCTGCGGCTGGACGAACTGCAGGCGCGCTGGGCGGCTTTGTGATGAATGTAGAGCGGGGCAACGCCCCGCTGAGGCTTCACCGGCAAGCCCCCGCCGGGCATTGCCCGGCGCAACAGAGGTGCGGCGATCCATAGCCCTGTAGAGCGGGGCAACGCCCTGCTGGGCTTTACCGCGATGCCCGTCGCTGCAGACGGTTGGAAACGAAAGCATCCCCCACATCCGCCTCGCGGCGGTGCACCATCAACAACCGCATTCGATGCCGTGGAGAACAACGTGAAGCTGTACCTGGTGATGGCCATGCGCAAACCGACGTTCGACGCGAGCGTGATCGGGCCGCACAAGGCTTTCCTCGATGCGCTGCGTGCGCAGGGGCGGTTGCACCTGACCGGCGGCTTCAGCGACGGCAGTGGTGGCGCCTACGTGCTGCGCGATGTCGATGACCTGGAGCAGGCGCGCGCCATCGTCGCCACCGATCCGCTGGCCCTGCAGGACTGCTCGGAACTGAGCGTCCACGAATGGAACACCCGCTGAGCCCATGAACGACGCCGCGCCTTCGCCTTTCGCCGAACAGGCCCTGCCGCCGTGGCGGCGCGCGGTGCTCAAGGTCGGCAGCAGCCTGCTGGCGGCCGATGGCGGCGGCCTGACCCCGCGTTTCGCGCTGGGGCTGGCGCAGTTCGTCTCGGCCAACCTGCTGGCCGGCAGGGAAATGGTGATCGTATCGTCCGGCGCGGTCGCGGCCGGTCGCGCCATCGTGCCCAGGGCGGCCGAGGCCGGCGCGGCCATCGCCGCGCGGCAGGCGCTGGCCGCGCTGGGGCAGGCGCAGCTGATCGCCCTGTGGCAGCGCTTCTTCGAGCGGCCGGTGGCGCAGGTGCTGCTCACCCACGACGACCTGCGCAACCGCCGGCGCTACCTCAATGCACGCGCCACGCTGGCCGAACTGCTGGCGCTCGGCGCATTGCCGGTGATCAACGAGAACGACACCGTCTCGGTCGACGAACTCAAGCTCGGCGACAACGACAATCTGGCGGCCATCGTCGCCGCGCTGGTCGATGCCGACGCACTGTTCATCGCCACCGACATCGACGGGCTGTACACCGCCGACCCGCGCCGCGATCCGCAGGCGCGGCCGATCGACGAAGTGGTCGAGCTGACCGCGCAGGTACTGGCGATGGCTGGCGGCAGCGGCAGCGCGGCCGGCACCGGCGGCATGCATACCAAGCTGCAGGCCGCGGCCAAGGCCGGTGCCGCCGGCATCGACACCTTCCTGTTCAACGGCCGCAGCGGCGAGGTGGTGCGCGGGCTGGCGCAGGGCCGGCTGCGCGGCACGCGCCTGCATGCCGGGCGCTCGCGCATCGCCGCGCGCAAATACTGGCTGCGGCACGCGCCGGTCGAGCCGGGTGCCATCGTGATCGACGCCGGCGCCGCGCGTGCCCTGCGCGAAAAGGGCGCTTCGCTGCTGCCTGGCGGCGTGACCGGCGCGGAGGGCGAGTTCCGCCGCGGCGACATGATCGAGGTGCGGGTGGACGGCGAGGGCGGCATGCAATGCGTGGCGCGCGGCATCAGCCAGTACTCGGCGCTGGACGTGCGCCGCATCGGCGGCCGCCACACCCGCCAGATCGAGGCGATCCTCGGCTACACCTATGGCGACAACGTGATCCACCGCGACGACCTCGTGCTGCTGCCATGAGCGCATGCCGGCAGGAACGGCTGGAGCCGCTCCTGCCGGAAGACTGGGGCAGGCACGACGAATTGCGCATCATCCGGGAGCTGCACGCATGACCGACATCAAGACCCTCGCCCTGCAGTGCCGCGATGCCTCGCAGGTGCTGGCACGGCTCTCGAGCGCGGCACGGCGCGACCTGCTCGTGTCGATGGCGGCCGCGCTCGATGCCGATGCCGACGCGATCCTCGCCGCCAATGCGCGCGACCTGCTGGCCGCGCGCGACAAGGGCGTGGGCGCAGCGATGCTGGATCGCCTCGCGCTGGACCCGCAGCGCCTGGCCGGCGTGGCCGACGCCCTGCGCGAGGTCGCCGCGCTGCCCGACCCGGTCGGCGAGGTCACCCGCGACTACGCGCGTCCCAACGGCATCCGCGTGCAGAAGGTGCGCGTGCCGCTGGGCGTGATCGCGATGATCTACGAGGCGCGCCCGAACGTGACCGCCGACGCCGCGGCGCTGTGCATCAAGGCCGGCAACGGCGTGATCCTGCGCGGCGGCTCGGAGGCGATCCACTCCAACACCGCGATCGCCGCCGCGCTCAGGCGCGCCCTGCGCGAGGCCGGGATTCCCGCTGCCGCGCTGACCCTGGTCGAGGACCTGCGCCGCGAGACCATGCTGGAGCTGCTGCAGCTCAACGATGTCATCGACCTGGCGATCCCGCGCGGCGGCGAGGGCCTGATCCGTTTCGTCGCCGAGCATGCGCGCGTGCCGGTGATCAAGCACTACAAGGGCGTATGCCACCTGTACGTGGACGACAGCGCCGACCAGCAGCTGGCGCTGGACCTGCTGGTCGATGGCAAGGTCTCGCGCCCGGCCGCCTGCAATTCGCTGGAAACCCTGCTGGTGCACGCGGACATCGCGCCGCGCTTCCTGCCGATGGCTGCCGACGCGCTGCGCGCGCGCGGGGTCGAGCTGCGCGGCGACGCGGCCACGCAGGCGCTGGTGGCCGGCGTGGTGCCCGCGGACGAAGCCGACTATGCCGCCGAATACCTGGACCTGATCCTGGCGGTGCGGGTGGTCGATTCGCTGGAGACGGCGATCGCGCACATCCAGCGCCATACCTCCGACCACACCGAGGTCATCGCCACCGGCGATCCGGCCCATGCCGAGGCCTTCGTGCATGCGCTGCGCTCGGCGGTGGTGATGGTCAACGCCTCGTCGCGTTTCTCCGACGGCGGCGAACTGGGGCTGGGCGCGGAGATCGGCATCTCCACCACGCGCCTGCATTCCTACGGCCCGATGGGGCTGGAAGCGCTGACTGTGGAGCGCTTCGTGGTACGCGGCGAGGGGCAGGTGCGGGGGTAATGGCCTCGCAGGAGCGCACCTTGGTGCGCGATAGGCGTTCCCGGTAATGCCTCATCGCGCACAAGGATGCGCGCTGGTTCCTAGCTCCAATGGTCTTCGAGCTGCTGTGGCTTGCAGGCGAACCAGGCGGCGACGAGCAGGACCAGCGAGCACAGCATCAGGAAGGCGAACGACCACGCCCAGCCGCCGCTGAAGCCGTGCAGCCAGCCGAACAGCAGCGGGCCGAGGCTGGCCAGGCTGTAGCCCACGCCCTGCATGAAGCCGGACAGCGCGGCCGAACCGGCCGGCGTGCGGGTACGCAGGTTGATCAGGGTCAGGCCCAGCGGGAAGGTCGACGGGCCCAGGCCGGCGATCACCGCCCATAGCCACGGCGCCTGCATCGGCGCCCACAGCAGGCCGGCGAAGGCGACGGCGTTGAGGCCGAACACCAGCATCGCGATCGGGAACGGATTGCGCATGCGCACCGCCAGTGCCGGTACCAGCAGCGAGGGCAGCAGGCCGATGGCCGAATACACCGCGACCATGACGCCGCCGAAGGATTCGCTGGCGCCGGCTTCGACCATCACCTTCGGCAGCCAGGTGAACAGCGAATAGGTGCCCAGCGAGGTCATGCCGAACATCAGCGCCATGCCCCAGCCCAGCGAGGTCTTCCACACGCGCCCGGGGGCGTGGGCCACGGTTGTGGCTGCCGCCCCCTGCGGCCGCGGCGTGCGCCGGGCCAGCATGATCCACGGCAGCAGCGCGGCCAGCGACAGCAGCGACCACATGCCCAGCGAGATGCGCCAGTCGTAACGGTCGGCCACCGGCACCGCGAGCAGCGCCGGAACCATCGTGCCGGCCTGCAGCACGGTGATGTAGAGCGTGCTCAAGGTGCCGACGCGGTCGGCGAAGTAGCGTTTGACCAGCGGCGGCACCACCACGTTGCCGATGCCCATGCCGGCCAGCGCGACCGCCGAACCCACCAGCAGCGTGCCGACGCTGTCGGCGCTGGCGCGCAGCAGCAGGCCGGCGGTAGCCAGCAGCATGGTCAGCGCGGCGGTGCGTTCCAGCCCGAGCCAGCGGATCAGGCGCGGCGTGCTCAGGCCGAGCAGGGCGAACGCGGCGGTCGGCATCATGCCGAGCACCCCGGTCATGGTGCTGCCGAAATCGAACAGGTGGCCGAGGCGGTCCAGCAGCGGCGTCAGCGAAGTGACCGCGCTGCGCAGGTTGGCCGAGACCAGGATGATGGCGGCGAAAGCCAGCAGGCGGCCCTTGAACAGGGAGGCCGGTGGTGCCGTGGATGCGGGGTTGGACATTGCATGACTCCGGCGCGGACAGGGCGGGGAGGGATGCGTCGTCCGCGGAAACGAGAGGAACCGCCGGGAGCGGTTCCTGGCATCGCCTGCCGATGGCCGGACGTTATCCGGTGCGGATGGCGAAAAAACAAAAGCCGGCGCAAGGCCGGCTTCTGTCGAACTGGTCGGGGAGACAGGATTCGAACCTGCGACCTCTACGTCCCGAACGTAGCGCTCTACCAGACTGAGCTACACCCCGAAGGAGCCGCCTATGATAGCGGTGAGGGCGGGGCCGCGCAACTGTTTTCCGCATGCGGCCGGATCGCCGCGGGCCGCCCCGGGATCCTGCCGGGAATGACTGGCATTGCCGGCGTGCGGCGGACGCGGAACACGAAAAAGCCCGGCGGACGTTGCCGTCTGCCGGGCTTGGATGTTTCGACCTTGGTCGGGGAGACAGGATTCGAACCTGCGACCTCTACGTCCCGAACGTAGCGCTCTACCAGACTGAGCTACACCCCGCGAAGGAGGCGGAAAGATACTCTCCGGCACGCATTCTTGCAATACCGGAAACGCGATTCCTATCGTCCGGCTTCGGCCCTGCGCTGTTCGCGCGCCTCGAACCACATGCCGTTGAGGATGGCGACGGTGGAGGCCAGGCCGACACCGAGAATCCAGGCGAAATACCACATGGGAAGACTCCTTGAAGGGCGTGATGGGAATGCGTCGTCGTCAGTAGGCGTTGGGGTTGCCGCCCATCTCTTCCAGCGTGGTCTTGCCCTTGAGCACGCGGTACACCCAGGCGGTGTAGGCGATGACGATGGGCAGCAGCAGCGCGGTGGCCAGCAGCATCACCCACAGCGTGAGATGGCTGGAGGACGCGTCCCAGGCGGTCAGGCTGGAACCGGGCTGGCTGGAGGAGGGCAGCAGGAACGGGAACAGCGCGAAACCGACGGTAAGGATGATGCCGGCGATCGACGCACCCGATGCGAGGAAGGCCAGTCCGCCGCGGCGCATGCGCAGCAGCAGCGCGGCGCCCAGCGCGCCGAGCAGGCCTGCCGCCGGCGCCAGGATCGTCGCCGGCATGGTCGTGTAGTTGTGCATCCAGCCGCCGGCGGCGGTGATCTGCACCGTCTTCAGCAGCGGATTGCTGGGGCCGTCGGTCACCACCTGCGAGGTGATCGCGTAGCCGGGCAGGCCGAGCGCGACCCACGCACCACCGATGGCGAACAGCGCGAAGCTGGCCAGCGCGGCGATGCTGCCCATGCGCGATGCGCGCTCGGCCACCGGGCCGTCGGTCTTGAGCACCAGCATGGCCGCGCCGTGGGCGACCAGCATCGCCACGCTGAGCAGGCCGGCCAGCAATGCGAACGGCGTCAGCAGGCCGAAGAAACCGCCGGTATAGAACACGCGCTGGCTGTCGTCGAAGTGGAACGGCACGCCGAGCAGCACGTTGCCCACGGCCACGCCCATGATCAGCGCCGGCACGAAGCCGCCGACGAACAGCGCGCGGTCCCAGTTGTCGCGCCAGCGCTGGCTGGGCAGCTTGCCGCGGTACTTGAAGCCGACCGGGCGCAGGATCAGCGCGAACAGGATCAGGAACATCGCCAGGTAGAAGCCGGAGAAGCTCACCGCGTACAGTGGCGGCCATGCGGCGAAGATCGCGCCGCCGCCGAGGATCAGCCACACCTGGTTGCCTTCCCACACCGGGCCGACGGTGTTGATCACCAGCCGGCGTTCCTCGTCGGTCCGCGCCACGAACGGCAGCAGCGTGCCCACGCCCAGGTCGAAACCGTCCATCACCGCGAAGCCGACCAGCAGCACGCCCAGCAACAGCCACCAGATCACGCGCAGCGTGGTGTAGTCCAGAAGAATGAAGTCCATGGAAGTCTCCTTGCCTCAGGCCTGGCCGGCGGTCGGTGCGGCGGCATGCGGGGATGCCGGCGGCTGCAGCGAGGGCAGGATCTCGTCCGGCCCCTTGGCGATGGCCTTCAGCATCAGCTTGACCTCGATGATCATCAGCACGGTGTACAGGGCGACGAAGCCGGTCAGGGTCAGCACGATCTGGTGCAGCGCCAGGCCCGATGCCGCGTAGAAGGTGGGCAGCACGCCGTCCACCGCCCACGGCTGGCGGCCGTATTCGGCGACGAACCAGCCGCATTCGATCGCGATCCACGGCGCCGGCAGCGTCCACAGCGCGATCTTCAGGAAGGTGCGCTTGCTCTCGAAGTTGTTGCGGCAGGAGTAGTAGAACGCCACCGCGAAGAAGGCGATCAGGTAGAAGCCCAGCCCGGCCATGACGCGGAAAGTCCAGAACAGCGGCAGCACGGTCGGCACGGTATCCATCGCCGCGCGCGAGATTTCCTCCGGCGTCGCGTTGAGGATGTCGTCGCGGTAGCGCTTGAGCAGCAGGCCGTGGCCCAGGTCCTGCCAGTGCCGGTCGAACATCTCCCGGGCCTGCCGGTCGTTGCGGTCGGCGCGGATGTGTTCCAGCGCTGCATAGGCCAGCTGGCCGCCGCGGATGCGGTGTTCGGCGTGGTCGACCAGTTCCAGGATGCCGGGAATGGGCTGGTCCAGCGAGCGGGTGGCGATCAGGCCCATCAGGTAAGGGATCTTGATCGCGTAGTCGTTGCGGTGGGTCTGCTGGTTGGGAATGCCGAAGGCGGTGAAGTCGGCCGGGGCCGGTTCGGTTTCCCACATCGCCTCGATGGCGGCCAGCTTCATCTTCTGGTGCTCGCTGGCGGCATAGCCGCTCTCGTCGCCCAGCACCGCCACCGACAGCGAGGACAGCAGGCCGAACGCCGCGGCCACCGCGAACGAACGGCGCGCCACGTCGTGGTGCCGGTTGCGCAGCAGGAAGAACGCGCTGATGGACATCACGAACACCGCGCCGGTCACGTAGCCGGCCGAGACCGTATGCACGAACTTGGCCTGCGCCACCGGGTTGAACAGCACGGCCATGAAGTCCACGACTTCCATGCGCATGGTTTCAGGGTTGAACACCGCGCCGACCGGATGCTGCATCCAGCCGTTGGCGATCAGGATCCACAGCGCCGACAGGTTGGTGCCCAGCGCCATCAGCCAGGTGACGGTCAGGTGCTGCACCTTGCTCAGGCGGGTCCAGCCGAAGAAGAACAGGCCGATGAAGGTGGCTTCGAGGAAGAACGCCATCAGCCCTTCGATGGCCAGCGGCGCGCCGAAGATGTCGCCGACATAATGGCTGTAGTACGACCAGTTCATGCCGAACTGGAATTCCATGACGATGCCGGTGCCCACGCCCATGGCGAAGTTGATGCCGAACAGTACGCCCCAGAACAGCGTCATCCGCCGCCAGACGTCCTTGCCGGTCATCACGTAGATGCTCTCCATGATCGCGATCATGAAGGACAGTCCCAGGGTCAAGGGAACGAACAGGAAGTGGTACATCACTGTCAGCGCGAACTGCAGGCGCGACAGATCTACGACTGTCGTGTCGATCATGGCCTGGTCACCTTTCGGGTTTTATGCATCATGCGGGCGGTACGGGGGGAAGGTCTGTGAATTTTCGGTATCCAATGGTGATCCTGCCCTTGACCTGGATCAATGCGACATCGCGTCGCAGCGGTGAACGTGCGGCGCGCGCGGATGCGATCATGCGTGCGCCGATGAATCGATCCTTCCCTGCAGGTTGCCCGTCTTGAGTGAGGTTTCCCATCCGGCCGACGCTGCGCGCCAGCTGCGCCGCCGGCACCAGCAATGGCTGTCCGCGCTCGCCGGCGCCGCACGCGGACAGCAGCGGAGCGCGGCATTGGCGGTATGCCTGTCCGGCGCGCTGCTGGTGGTGCAGGCCGGCGCGATCGCCTGGCTGATCCAGGGCGTACTCGTCGAGCACCGCCCGGTGGCGCAGCTGGGCCCGGTGTTCGGCGCGCTGGCCCTGGTCCTGCTGCTGCGCAGCGCGCTGGGCGGGCTGTCGCAGAAGGCGGCCGGCGAGGTGGCCGATGCCGCGCGGCTGGCGCTGCGCGAACAGGTCTACCGGCGCCTGCTCGGCAAGGGGCCGCTGTGGCTGCGCCGCCAGCGCAGCGGCGAACTGGGCGAACTGCTGCTCGCCCATGGCGACGCCATCGAGGGCTATTACGCCGGTTTCCAGCCGGTCCGCGTCGAGGTGATGGTGGTGCCGCTGCTGATCGTCGCGGCGGTGGCCTGGGTCGACTGGACCGTGGCCCTGATCCTGCTGGGTACCGGCCCGCTGGTGCCCGTGTTCATGATGCTGGTGGGATGGGGCGCGGAAGCTGCCGGCCGCGAGCAGTTGCGGGAACTGGTGCGCATGGGCGGGCATTTCGCCGACCGCATCAAGGGCCTGGGACTGCTGCGCCTGTATGGCCGCGGCGAGGACGAACTGGCCGGTATCGCGGCCGCCGCCGAAGGCGTGCGCATGCGCACGATGAAGGTGCTGCGCATCGCCTTCCTGTCTTCCACGGTGCTCGAGTTCTTCGCCTCGGTGAGCGTGGCGATGGTGGCGCTGTACCTGGGCTTGAGCTACCTCGGGATGCTGTCGTTGCACGCCATGGTTCCAACGCTGGGCACCGGCGTGTTCTGCCTGCTGCTGGCGCCGGAGTTCTATGCGCCGCTGCGGCGGCTGGCCGCGCACTACCACGACCGCGCCAACGCGCTGGCCGCAGCCAGCGAGGTCGAGCGCCTGCTGGAGGGCGGCCAAGCGGAGGAGGCGGCAGCCCCGGCGGTTCCGCTGTGCGCGCCGGAACCGGCGCAGGCGCATGCGCCGCTGCTGGTCGCCACCTCGCTGGTGTTGCGCCCGATGGGCGCCAGCCACGACGTGTTGACGGATTTTTCGCTGGACATCGAGGCCGGGCAGCGCGTGGCCCTGGTCGGCTCCAGCGGCAGCGGCAAGAGCACCCTGCTGGAAGCGCTGGCCGGCTGGTTGCCGCCGCGCGGTGGGCGCATCGTGTCGCGCGAGGGCATGCGCGTCGGCTACGCCGGGCAGCGTCCGTATCTCTTCCATGGCTCCATCGCCGACAACCTGCGCCTGGCCGATCCCGGCGCCAGCGACGCGCGGTTGCGGGCGGTGGCCGAGGCCGCGCAGGTGATGCGTTTCGCCGGACAGTTGCCGCAGGGGCTGGAAACGGTGATCGGCGAGCGTGGTTTCGGCCTGTCCGGCGGCGAGGCGCGTCGCATCGGTCTGGCACGGCTGCTGCTGCGCGATCCGGACCTGTTGCTGCTGGACGAACCCACCGCCTTCCTCGATCCGCAGACCGAAGCAGACCTGCTGCGGTCGCTGGCCTGTTTCACCCGTGGCCGCGCGGTGCTGATGGCCACGCACAGCGCGGCGGCGATGCAATGGGCCGATCGCGTGGTGCGACTGCAGGACGGGGGACGCGCATGAGCGGCGACGATTCCCTGCGCGCGGTGTTCGCACGGCACCGCTGGCGTCTGCTGCTGGCAGTGGTGCTGCTGCTGGTGACGATGCTGGCGGGTATCGGCCTGCTGGGCCTGTCCGGCGGCTTCCTGACCGCCGCCGCGCTGGCCGGCGCGCTGGGTGCGGGGGCCACGTTCAATTTCTTCTCGCCCTCGGCCGGAATCCGTGCACTCACTCTGGTGCGCATCGCTTCGCGCTACTTCGAGAAGCTGGTCGGCCACGACGCGACCCTGCGCATCGCCCGCGACCTGCGGGTCTGGTTCTTCCGGCGCGCACTGCCGCTGGCGCCGGCGCGTCTGGGCGGCACGCGCACCGGCGAGCTGCTGGCGCGGCTGATGTCCGACATCGGCGAGGTCGACGGCCTGCTGGTGCGCGCGGTGGGGCCACTGCTGGCGCTGGCCGGCAGCGCGCTGGCGACGATCGCGGTTGCCGCCTGCATCCATTGGCCGGCGGCGGCGCTGCTGCTCCTGCTGTCGCTGCTGGTCGGCATCGGCGTGCCGGTGCTGGCCGTGCGCCATGGCGATGCCGGCGAAGCCGCGCGCGCGCTGCATCGCACGCGGCTGCGCACGCTGGCCTATGAAGGGCTGGAAGGCGCCGCGGACCTTGCCGCGCTGGGCGCGCTCGACGACTGGCGCGCGCGTGTCGAGGGTGCGGCGCGCCAGCTCGCGGGCGACGACCATCGCCGTCGCGGTCGCCTGATCGCAGGCAACGTACTGCATTCGGCCTGCGCCGGGCTGGGCCTGCTGGCGATGCTGTGGCTGGCGCTTTCCGCCTTCCAGGACGGCAGGATCGAGGCGCCGCTGGCCGCCACGCTGGTATTCCTGACCGTGGCATTGCTGGAAGTCGCCGCCGGCTGCGGCCTGGCCTGGCAGGCGCTGCAGTCGGCGCGCATATCCGCGGCGCGGCTGCGGGCCATCGTCGAACAGCCGCCGTCGGTGGTCGATCCCGCGTCTCCGCATTCCTTGCCGGAACCGCCGGCCACGCTCTCGTTCGAGCAGGTGGTGTTCGCCTGGCCCGGCGAAACCCGGCGGTTGCTCGATGGCATCGATCTGCAGCTGCGGCCGGGCGAGCGCATCGCGATCCGCGGCGACAGCGGTTGCGGCAAGACCACCCTGTCGGCCCTGCTGCTGCGGCTGTGGGATCCGCAGCAGGGCAGCGTGCGCTGGGGCGGCGTGGACCTGCGCGAGGTCGCGCAGGACGACTGGCATCGGCGTGTCGCCTGGTTGCCGCAGGGCGCGCCGGTATTCGCGGGCAGCATCGCCGACAACCTGCGCCTGGGCGACCCGCAGGCCGACGAGGCGCGACTGTGGGCGGTACTGGAACAGGTGCGGCTCGGGGAGTGGGCGCGCCACCAGGGCGGGTTGTCGGCGTGGGTCGGCGAGAACGGTGCCACGATGTCCGCGGGGCAGGCGCGCCGCCTGGCGATGGCGCGCGCCCTGCTGCGCGATGCACCGTTGATGGTGCTGGACGAGCCGACCGAAGGCCTGGACGTGGATACCGCCGACGCGTTGCTCGTCGATCTGGCGCAGGCTCTGGGTCCGCGCAGCCTGCTGATGATCACCCACGGCCACCTGCCCGAAGGCGTGGTGCATCGCCAGTACAGGCTGCAGAGCGGGCGCTTGATGCCTGAAACCGGCGAAGTGCGGAGCCAGGTCATAGGGCCATCGTGATCGAAGCCCCGCACCCGGAGGCTGTCGGGGCGCTGCCTGCCGGTCCGCTGGCTGCCCAGGGGCCGCGCGGTCCGCTGGGACCAGTCCACCTGCCTTCGTATTGCGGCAGCTGCTGACGCCTGAAGCCTGTGTCCTCCAGAGGCCGGACATATCGGGTCTTGATGCCGCGGGGCCTCACAGCGGGACAAGAAAACAGTAGGTGCCGTCGACCTTTCCGTAGGGATAGGCGGTCGATTTCTCCGGATTGGGTTCGCCGTTCCTGTCGTACCTGTCGAAGTACAGGCGAAGCAGGCCCTCCGGTGCGGCCGCGAACTCTTCCCCAGGCAGCGCAGCGGGCGTGTTCTCGAAGATGGCGGACATGATCCTGGTGCCGGCGTCCCGGGCGAACAGCCATCGAAACACCGCAAGCACCTCCGGTTCGGCTTCGTCCTCGCACAACAACTGCTGCGCCGCGGCCGCGTCGTTTCGCGAATTGGCCTCCAGCAGACTCTGTCGAAGCGCCTCCGGCGAATCCGGGGGAGCGGCCATCGCGCCGGAACATGCCAGGAGCAGCCACGTGCCGGCAGCAATGCGATGGGGGCGTTTCTTCATGGCAGGGTTCCACGCCGGCGTCCTGGGCACTATAGCCACCGATGCCGACCAGGGAGCGTCGGGTTGCTTCTGCCAGTAGAGCGCATCCGGATCACGGGCTGTCGTCATCGCGTACGCGCAGGAAGCGCGCGAACCGCGGCAGGCCGTTCGTGGTCAATCCGTTGTAGCGGTAGGTGACCAGGCTGCCGACCGGCGGCGGCGCCATGCGTTGCGCGTCCTTCAAGCCACTGCCGATACGGAAACGTGCGCCGTCGGCACGCTCCACCAGCAGCGCACCGAGCAGGCCCGCATATTTGCCCTTGCCCGGCAGATGCGCGATCACCCGCGCCTCGGCATCGTCCCAGGGCTTGAGCTTGAGCAGGCCGTCGCTGCGGCCCGCAGCGTAGTAATTGTCCTGATGGTGCAGCATCAGTCCTTCGCCGCCGGCCGCAACCGTGGCTGTCAGATGGCGATGCAGCGCCGCGGTATCGGCGATGCGCCGTTGCGGGATGAGCTCGAGGCTGGGAGCGGCGGCGCGTGCGAGCAGTACGCGCAGGGCTGCCAGGCGCTGGTCGAAGGTGCCCGCGTGCCCGGGCAGGTCGAAGACCATCAGGCGCAGGCCTCGCCAGCCGGCTTCGTCGGGCGGATGCATGCGCACGATGGCGCTGGCGTGTTCGAAGCGGCCGCGGCCGCCCCACAGCTCGCCATCCAGCGGCTGCGCGGGCCAGTTACGGGTGAATCCGGGCGGGGGCTCGATGCGATGGCCGCCACGCGTCCACAACGCCTGTCCGTCCCAACGCGCGCGCACGCCGTCGAGCTTCTCGCTTACCCAGTAGCGGGACACGTCCGGTCCGTCGCGCCATTGGCCGGCCAGCATCAACGGAGGCGCGGCCGCCGTGGCGGCCAGCGGCAACAGCAACAGGTACAGCAGCAGTGTCGGCAGGCGTCGCATGATTCCCCCGCAGGAATGGGTGCAGGGACAGCATGCGTGCACGGCAAACGCCGTTGGATCAGGCGTGGAGGGAAGTGTGCGTAGGCACCTGCACCACCACGCTGTCGGTCAACGGCCGGGCAGCGTGTCGAGGAAGCCGCGTACCGCCGGGCCGTAGCGGTCGTAATCGACCAGGAAGGCATCGTGGCCCTGCGGCGAATCCATGCCGATGAACTGCGTGTCGGCGCCGCCGGCACGCAGGCCGTCGGCGACCTGCTGCTGTTGTTCGACCGGGAACAGGATGTCGGTGTTGGCGCCGATGGCCAGCGCCCGCTGCACGCGGATCTTCGCCAGGCCGGCCATTACATCGCCCTGGCCGTATTCGGCCAGGTCGAACCAGTCCATCGCGCGGCCCAGGTACAGATAGCAGTTGGGGTCGAAGCGGCGCACGAAGCGGCGCGCATGGCCTTCCAGATAGCTTTCGACCTGGAATTCGAGGCCGAACGGGTCGTCGTCGCCCTGTTCCGAATCCAGCCTTACGCGGCCGAAACGGCCGTCCCATTCCAGTGCCGAGCGATAGGTGATGACACCCAGCTTGCGCGCCATGCGCATGCCCGACTCGGGGTAATGGGCCTCGTCGTAATCGCCGCCGTTCCATGCCGGGTCCAGGCGGATGGCCTCGCGCTGCAGCGAACGGATGGCGATGGAGAACGGCAGGGCCTGCGCACTGCCGGAAATGTTGATGTGGGTGCGCGCGATGCCGGGATGCTGGAGCAGCAGCGCCAGCGCGGTCATGCCGCCCATCGAGTTGCCGATCAGGCAGGCCAGTTGCCCGATGCCGAGCGCACGCACCACCTCGGCCGCGGCGTTGGCGATGTCCTCCACCGACAGTTCGGGGAACGACAGCCGGTAGGGCTTGCCGATGGCCGGGTCGAGGGAGGCGGGGCCGGTCGAGCCCTTGCAGCTGCCCAGCGAATTGACGCAGACCACGAACCAGCGGTCGGTGTCGATCGGCTTGCCGGGGCCGAGCATCGGCTCCCACCAGCCGGGAGCGGTGTTGTCCGGGTGGCTGGCGGCGTGGGCGTCGGGCGAGAGGCCGGTGACGATGAGGATGGCGTTGCCGGCATCGGCGGCCAGCGTGCCCCAGGTCTCGTAGGCGATGCGCGCGCCCTGAAGCTGGCCGCCGCGCTTCATCGGGAAGGGCGAGGCGAGCGCGTGGAAGCGGCTGGCTTCGGGGATGAACTCGGTCATCGGCCGATTCTACCGGCGCCATGCGGCGCTGTGCTCGCCGCCTCATGTCGTGGAGGCATCACCTCATGCCGCCCGTCCAGGGGCGGCGCATGCCTCCTTGGCATGGACAGGCGTGCGTCAGCCTCAGCGTTCCCAGGGTGGTGCCCCCCGGAGCGAGCGATGCCACGCCGATGAGCGTGAGATGGCGGATCGCCCGTGGAACGGAGCGGCTGGCGAACCGGCGAAGCCGAGCAGGAAGGTGGCCGCGCGCGACGGTACGAGCAACGCCATGGTGCCAAGGACGACCAGGTAGATGCCGGTCAGCACGACGGCGCTGCGGGCTGCCACTTCGATCACTGAAGGTCTCCACGAGTCGCACGCCTGGCGCGGGCGAAGGAAACGGCGCCGGTCTCTGCCGCGCCCCGCCGTGAGGCCTGCCTTAAGGCGGGCACGCATGGGCCTGTCGAAATGCGCGGGGCTGCCCCCGCGACACCTGCTTACGGAGAGTCGAGGACGATCTCCAGCGTTCCCTTCGTCGGCAGGGATACCTTCACCGGCGTCGACTCGACATCGCCCTCCTGGCGCATCGCGTTGCCGCTGGCCGAGAGGCGCGCGAACACTTCCACCTCGCCCAGCGCGGAGAGTTTCTGCGTCGGCATCGGGCTGTCGGCGTCGTCGAGCGTGACCGTGAGCGGTCCAGCCTGCGCCGGGTGCCGCTCGACCGCGACCGGCATCGGCGGGCCGCCGGGAACGCGGGCGATGACGAACAGGGTGTCCTTGCTGGCGGCGACGCGGGCCTGCAGCGCGGGCGCCAGCGTGACCCGCACGGTGATGGCGTGGCCGTCCGCACTGCCTGCAGCGGCAGGCGTGGCCGCGGCGGGTGTCGACGGGGGCAGGCCGGCATCGGCGCGGGCGGCATCGATCTGTTCGCGCAGCGCGGTGGCGGCATTGGGTTCCAGGCGTGGCAGCAGGTCTTCCCAGGTGCGCACGGCAGCTTCGTCCTGGCCGCGCTGGCGCTGCACGATGCCGACCAGCCAGGTGGCGCGCTGGTTGTCCGGCGCCACCTGACGTGCGTGCTGCAGCCATTGCAGGCCGGTGTCGTCGAACAGCATCTTCGGGTGCGCACGGGCGCGCGCCTGCGCCGCTTCGACCAGCAGTTCGGGCTGGTCCGGCTCGAGCTTCAGTGCGCGCTCGAACGATCCGGCGGCATCGGCCATGCGCCCAAGCTCGAGCTGCGAGCGGGCCAGCAGGACCCAGCCCTCGGCGCGCTCGGGATGCTCGTCCAGCACGGCGCGCAGTTGTTCGACCGCCTGCTCCAGGCTTTGCGGCGCCTCGGCGTCGCGCGGCTGCAGCGCCGCCGGCGTCCCCAGCCACAGGTACAGGCCCACGGTGGCCACGACCATCGACGCGACCAGGGTGCCCCAGATCGCGCGCTTGCCCGCGCGCAGCAGCGGCCACAGCATGATGCCGCCAGCGGTGGCGGCCAGCAGCGCGGCCAGCGACAGGAATACCGCCTTCACCATTCGCGTTCGTCCTGGTTGGCGTCTTCGGCGGCGGGGGCGGGCAGGACGCGTCCCCGCCGGCTCACGTGCACGTACAGAAGCGCCGCGCCGGCCAGCAGCAGGGCGCCCGGCCCCAGCCACAGCAGCAGGGTGCTGCCTTCCATGCGCGGGCGGTAGAGCACGAACTCACCATAGCGTTCGACCAGGAACTGCTTGATCTGCGCATCGCTGCGGCCTTCGCGCATGAGGTTGAGGACTTCGCGGCGCAGGTCGTGGGCGATCTGCGCGTTGGAGTCGGCCAGCGACTGGTTCTGGCACTGCACGCAGCGCAGTTCGGCGGCCAGCGCATGGAAGCGCGCCTCCTCGGCGCGGTCGCGGTACTGCAGCGGGGCGGGGTCGCCCATCGGCTGCGCCATCGCCAGCCATGGCAGGCACAGCCCCAGCAGGAGGGCGGCCAGCCGCTTCATCGGCGCGCCTTGCCGGTGGACGCGGCCTCGATCTTTTCCAGCGCCGGGATCAGCTGCCGGTCGAGCACGTCCTGGGTGATGGCGCCGCTGTACTTCCAGCGCACGATGCCGCTGCCGTCGACCAGGAAGGTTTCCGGCGCGGCGGCGATGCCCCAGTCCAGCGCGGTGCGGCCTTCCTCGTCGGCGATCACCACCATGTAGGGATTGCCCAGCTGCTCCAGCCAGCGCAGTGCGTCCTCGCGCTCGTCCTTCCAGTTGTAGCCGATCACGCGCACGCGCTTGGTTTCGGCGAAACGGGTGAGGATGGGGTGTTCGTCGCGGCAGGTCGGGCACCAGCTGCCCCACACGTTGAGCAGGTAGGGCGCGCCGAGCAGGTCGCTGCTTTTGACCTTGACGGTGGGGTCGTGCAGCACCGGCAGGGTGAACGCCGGTGCCGGTTTTCCAATCAGCGCCGACGGCAGGCTGTCGCGGTCGGGCCGGTCCGAACGGCTGACGCCATAGAGCATCAGCCCGACCAGGCCGAGGAAGAACAGCGCGCCGATGATGAGCGCGACCGGCGGCAGGCGATGGGATGGATTCTGGGCGGGAGGCGTGTCGGACATCAGGATTTCTCGGGCAGCCGGCGGAAGCGGCGGTCGACGGCGGTGACGAAGCCACCCAGGGCCATCAGCAGCGCGCCCAGCCAGATCCAGCGGACGAAGGGTTTGACCTGCACGCGGACCGCCCAGGCACCATCGCCCAGCGATTCGCCGAGCGCAACATACACATCGCCGCCCAGCGCCGGATGGATGCCGGCCTCGGTCATGGGCATGCCGCCGCTGGCGTACATGCGCTTTTCCGGATGCAGCAGGGCGACCTCGCGGTCGCCGCGGAACACGCGCACGTGGCCGCGGTCGGAGTGGTAATTGGGGCCGTCGGTGGCATCCACGCCCTCGAATTCCAGGCGGTAGCCGCCGGCTTCGACCGCCTTGCCCGGCGCCAGCGCCACTTCATGCTGGATGCTGAGCGCTTCCACCAGCAGGGCGCCGACCAGGAACACGGCGATGCCGGCGTGGGCGATCAGCATGCCCCAGGTCTCGGCGTTCGGGCGTCCACCACTACGCAGGCGCTGCCACAGCACGTACAGCGTGCCGGCACCCACCCACACCGCGGCGGCGATGCCGATGGCGGTCTTCAACTTGCCCTGCGGGGCCATGAACCAGCCGATGATGCCCAGCGCCACGGCCAGCGCCGCCCAAGGTGCCAGCAGGGCGAGCGTGCGCCGCCCCTGTTCGCGCTGCCAGCGGGTCAGCGGGCCGAACGGCAGCAGCAGCACCAGCGGCGTCATCAGCAGCAGGAACAACGTGCCGAAGTAGGGCGGTCCGACCGATACTTTGCCCAGGTCCAGCGCATCGGCCAGCAGCGGGTAGAGCGTGCCCAGCAGCACCATCGCGCAGGCGCAGGCGAGCAGCAGGTTGTTGGCCAGCAGCAGGCCCTCGCGCGAATTGAGCGCGTAGGCGCGGCGCGGGTCGGCCTGGGCGCCCATCGCCGGCGCGCGCAGCGCGTAGAGCAGCAGCGAGCCGCCGATCACCAGCGCCAGGAAGACCAGGATGAACAGGCCGCGGGCCGGATCGGCGGCGAAGGAGTGCACGCTGGTCAGCACGCCCGAGCGCACCAGGAAGGTGCCCAGCAGCGACAGCGCGAATGCGGTGATGGCCAGCAGCAGGGTCCAGCCGACGAACACGCCGCGCTTTTCCGTGGCGGCCTGCGAATGCAGCAGCGCGGCGCCGGCCAGCCATGGCATGAAGCTGGCGTTCTCCACCGGGTCCCAGAACCACCAGCCGCCCCAGCCCAGCTCGTAATAGGCCCACCAGCTGCCCAGCGCGATGCCGAGGGTGAGGAAGGCCCAGGCCACGTTGGTCCACGGGCGGGTCCAGCGCAGCCAGCGCACGTCGATGCGGCCGTCGAGCAGGGCGGCGATGGCGAAGGCGAACGGCACCGAGAAGCCGACGTAGCCCAGGTACAGCATCGGCGGGTGGATGATCAGCCCGGGGTCCTGCAGCAGCGGGTTGAGGTCGCGGCCTTCGACCGGCGCCGGCAGCAGGCGTTCGAACGGATTGGAGGTGAACAGCAGGAAAGCCAGGAAGCCGACGCTGATCAGGCCCATCACCGCCAGCACGCGCGCCACCACCACCGGCGGCAGGCGCCGCGAGAATTCGGCCACCGCCGCGGACCACAGCGCCAGCACCAGAGTCCACAGCAGCAGCGAGCCCTCGTGCGCGCCCCAGACCGCCGAATAGCGGTAGATCATCGGCAGCAGCGAGTTGGAGTTCTCGGCCACGTAGCGCAGCGAGAAGTCCTGGCGCACGAAGGCCACGGTCAGCACCACGAACGCGCCCAGCACCATGGTCAGCTGCAGCAGCGCGGCCGGGCGGGCGATGGCCACGAACGGAGCGATGCCGCGCTGCGCGCCGAGCAGCGGCAGCACGCTCTGCAGCAGCGCCGCCAGCAGGGCCAGGATCAGCAGGATCTGTCCGACTTCGGCGAGCACTCAGCGCGACTCCGCCGGCGCGGCCGCGGCCGGGACCTGGTGCTTGCCATGGGCCACGCCCATCTTGTCGGCCAGCTCCTTGGGCATGTAGGTCTCGTCGTGCTTGGCCAATACCTCCTCGGCCACGAACACGCCGCCGGCCATGCGCCCGGTGGCGACCACCGCCTGTCCCTCGCGGAACAGGTCGGGCAGGATCTTGTCGTAGGTCACCGGCAGCTGCGCGTCGCCGTCGGTCACTTCGAAGCGCGCCAGCAGCGCGCCGGGCGCACGCTGGAACGAGCCCTTGGCGACCATGCCGCCGAGGCGGAAGCGCGCGTCGGGCGCGACCTTGCCGGCCTTCACTTCGGCCGGCGTGTACAGATAGGCGATGTTGCGCTGCAGGGCGGTGGCCACCAGTACGGCGGCGATGCCGGCCACGGCGACCACCAGCAGCACGAGCAGCAGGCGGCGGCGTTGGGTGGGGCTCATCGGCTCAATTCCTCGTCGCTGGGCACGGCGCCCGCGACGTTGCGGCTGGCGCGCGCCAGCCGGTTGCGTACCTCGCGCAGCTGCCGGCGCACCTGCAGGCGCGGGACGGCGAAGTCCCAGGCCAGCACCACGAAGAACACGGCGTAGGCCAGGGCGACGTACTGGAAATAGGTCATGTCAGTTTCTCCACGCGCTCGCGCACCCAGGCCTTGCCGGCTTCGCGGCGCAGGTTGTCGGCGCGGGCGCGGGCCAGCAGCGAGCCGGCGAACCAGAACTTGGTGGCCAGCACCATCAGCCACAGCGGCAGGACCATGCTGCCGTCCATGCTCGACTCGCCGAACATGCGGATGGTCTGGCCCTGGTGCAGCGAATTCCACCACACCACCGAATAGCGGATGACCGGCAGCAGCACCACGCCGACGATGGACAGCAGGCCGGCGGCGCGCGCGGCGGCGCGGCGGTCGTCGATGGCGCCGTACAGGCCCATCACGCCCAGGTACAGGAACAGCAGGATCAGTTCGGTGGTCAGGCGCGGGTCCCAGTCCCACCAGGTCCCCCACATCGGCTTGCCCCAGAGGCTGCCGGTGAGCAGGGTGACCAGGGTGAAGGCGGCGCCGATCGGCGCGCAGGCCATGGCCAGGATCTCGCACAGCTTGATCCGCCAGATCAGCGCGATGGCGCTGTAGAAGGCCATCAGCCCGAACACGAACAGGCTCATCCAGGCCGAGGGCACGTGGATGTAAAGGATGCGGAAGCTGTCGCCCTGCTGGTAGTCGGCCGGCACCACCGCCAGCGCCTGCCACAGGCCGAAGGCGAACAGGGGAAGCGAGGCGATGTAGCACCAGGGCGACCAGCGGGCGGCGAAGGCATCGAAATAGGCGGGGGAACCCAGCCGGTGGAACCAACCTGCCAAACCTTTGAACATCCGCTTGCTCGCTAGGAAGAACGATGATGGGCTGGTCCCCAGCCATCCCGTCGCCGGGCACCGCGGCGGTCGCCTGCGGGTCCGTGAAGATTAGCCGAAGACGGCGCGGTTGGCACGGCCAGCCCGCGCCGCGGCGGTCACTTCAGGGTGAGGGTGCCCTTCATCAGCGCCGAGTGGCCGGGGAAGCTGCAGAAGAACGACAGCGGCGCGCCGGCGGCGGTGAGCTTGGCCACCGGGACGCTGAGGGTGGTGCTCTCGCCGCCGCCGACCACCTTGCTGTGGGCGATGACGCGCGCGTCGCCGGCCTTGATGTAGTCGGCGGCCAGCCCGGCCTTGATGCCGTCGGCGTCGATGCCGGACATGTCGGCGGTCTTGGCGACCACCACGTTGTGGCCCATCACGTTCTTGGCCATCTTGCCGGTGTGCTTGAGGTTGATGGTGAAGGTGGCGCAGCTCTTGGGGACGTCGATGTTGGCCATGTTGTAGCGCATGGCGTCGTTGCCCTCCAGGTTCGCCGAGCAGGTGTCGGCGGCATGGGCGGCACCGGCGGCGCCGAGGGCCAGGGTGGATGCGACGATCAGTTTGCGGAACATCTTCAAAGCTCCTGTCTGCGGGGAGGGGGCGCCGCTGCGGGCGGCTGGCCGGCCATGCTGTCGCCGGCGGGGTGGGATGGCAAGCGACGCAATGTCGCAGGGCAAGCATGCGCCGGCATCTGCATGCTCAGTCTTCACGCAGGCTGGAAAGCCAGGCCGACACGGCCTGGATGCTGTCCTCGTCCAGCCGCTTGCCGACGCCGCTCATGATGAAATCGCTGGTGGAATCCTGCAGGTCGCCATCGCGGTATTCGGCAAGCTTGTTCTGCAGGTAGGTGGCCTGCTGGCCGCGCAGTACCGGGAAGGTCGCATACGGCGTGCGCCCGTTCCGGTCGGCGACGTCGGCATCGCGCATGCCGCGGGCATCGGGGCCGTGGCAGCCCTGGCAGGGCGGGATGCCCTTGGCGCCATCGCCATGCAGGTAGAGGTCGCGGCCGCGTTCGAGCAGGGCGGCATCGACCGGTTCGGCGGGCGTGTCGCCGGCGTCGGCCCTCGCCGGGTGCAGCGGCAGGCTGGCGTAGTAGGCCGCCAGGTCGCGCATGTCCTGGTCGTCGAGCGTGCTGACCAGCGGGGTCATCGGCGAGGGATGGCGTCCCCGTTTCAGTTCGACCAGCTGCCAGTAGAAGAAGTCCGCGCGCTGGCCGCCGAGGTTGGGGAAGGGCGGTGCGGTGCCGCCGCCGTCCTCGCCGTGGCAGGCGCTGCAGACCAGGGATTTCTCCTTGCCGGCGGCGGCGTTGCCGGCGATGCGCGGGGCCGCGCGCAGGTCGAGGTAGCGGGGATGCAGCGCGGGAGCGGGCGTCTCGTCGTCCGCGCCGCTGGCGGCATGGGCGAGGCCGAGCAGGCTGCCGGCCAGGACGAGCAGGAGCAGGGTGGAACCTTTCATAGCGCCACCTCGAGCATCATCCCCAGCAGGTTGACGCGGTAGTTGGACGGGCCGCCATCGGTATAGACGCGGTGGTCGTAGACCAGCGTGTCCTCGAAGCCGAAGTAGTGCCAGTCCGAGAGGTTGCCGCGCTCCCAGGTGTCGAACACGCGCAGCCGCGTGCGCCGGCCCAGCGGCATCGACAGCCCGGCGGTGAGCGTATTGACCCGGTAGACCATCAGCGGATAGCTGCCGCTGGCCAGCGGCGCGTTGGCCGGCACGGTGAGTGCGTCGGGCGAATTCATGCGGTAGCCGGTGCGGCCGCGCGAGGACGTCCAGTTCCAGGCCAGGTCCAGGGTGGCGCGGCCGAGCCGGCGGCTGAGGTTGAGGCCGGCGTAGTGGTTGCGCTGGGTATCGTCCATCCACCAGCGGCTGGCCTCGGGATAGGTCGGGCCGCCGAGTTCCGGATCGCTGCCGACGGCGTCGTTGACGTTGGCGAACACCAGCTCGGAGCGGTCGTGGCCATACCAGGCGCTGGCGGTGGTGTCCGGGTTGGGCTGCCATTCCCACTGCACGCTGGTGGCGTAGCTGTCCAGCTTCCGCCGCCCGATCTGCGCGTCGTAATGGTTGCGGTCGCCGCGCGCGGAAACGTACACGGTCATGTCGCGGGGCAGGACGAAGGTCGCCATCAGGTCGAGCTTCTGCTGGGTGCGCGAGGCGATGTCGTACTTGCGCAGCGCCGCGACCGTATGCGGGCTCAGGCCGCCGGCCGGTTCGACGAAACCGGGCAGCGAGCTGGAGAAGGTGAACTCGTAGGGGTCGTAGTAGTAGGCGCTGCCGCCACGGTCCAGCCAGGTGTAGTTGGCGCGGAAGCTCAGCCAGTCGGCGGTGCGGTTGTTCCAGCTCAGCTTCACCGCGTTGTCGCGGGTGGTGGCGACCTCGCGGTGGGCGCGCTCGATCCAGGTGAAGGTGTAGGTGGCGCCGAGCGTGTTGCGGGTGGAGGGGCGCCAGTCCATGCCGGTGGAGATCTCGCGGGTCTCCTTGTCCAGCGGCAGGTTGCGGATGCGGGTGAGCACCGAACTGTTGGCGCCGCCGTCCCATACGCCCATTTCGCCGGGCACCACCGAGCCCTGCGAGCCGTTCTCGGCGATATAGCCCCATTGGTCGGTCAGCGGGTTGTAGGACCAGTAGGTGCCGGCGTAGTCCTCGCGCAGGTAGCGCGCGGTGCTGCGCCAGGTCAGCCCGTCCATGGGCTGCAGCACCAGGCGGGCGTCGAACTTCTGGTTGTTGATCGCCATGTCGGCGCGGTCGCGCGACAGCGCGGCGGTGGTATTCCAGTTGGCGCAGTTGGCGATGAATGGCGGCGCCAGGTTCTGGCCGAACTGCCCCTGGCAGTCCATCGGCGGCAGCAGGCGGTCGTTCTGGCGCATGGTGGTCAGCGCTGCGGCGAGGGTGAAATCGCCCTTCCATGCCGGCAGCCTGCGGCTGAAACTGGCGCCGATGCGGTGGTAGTCGTTGTCCGGCTCATAAGCGAACGAGCCCTGGTACAGCGGCGGCGAACTGGCGCCGGCCACCGAAGTCACCGCGAACGGCACTTCGTAGCTGTAGCCGCGGCTGGCATGGCGGAAGAACGAGCCGGTGTAGCTGAAGTCGCTGCGCCACAGGTTGCCGACGAAGCGGAAGCCGCCGGTGAAGTTGAGCGTGCTGTCGTCGATCGGGCGCGGGATCTCGTAGATGCCGCCATTGTTGGCGAAGGGGTAGTTGAAGAAGAACGGGCCGCCGAACGGGCGCGCGCCCTTGCGTTCTTCGTGGGTGAGGCTGGCGTAGGTGGTCCAGCGCGGGTTGAGCAGGTAATTGATGCTCACGCCCTGTTTGTCGCGCACCACCGACAGCGTGGTCAGCGGCAGCGCGGCGGAAATGGCCGCGACCTGCGCGGAGCTGCTGCCGGCTGCGGCCAGGCCCGGCTTGAGGGTGAGATGGTCGCTGCCCACACCGTCCCAGATCGAGCGCGCGTTGCCGCTGAGCACATTGGGCGAACTGCGCGCGAAGGCCTGCACCTTGTAACGCCCGGCCTGGCCGAGCACCGCGCGGTAGTACTGGTTGTCGCGCTGCAGCCGGCTCAGGCGCACGTCGGCATAGCTGCCGTCGGCGGCGCGGCGCAGGCTGAAATCGGCCTGCAGGACGAGGCCGTCGTCCGGGTCGCGGAAGCGCCGCCAGTTGGTGTTGGCGGTGTCGCCGCTGACATGCAGGTAGCCCAGCGCGACGTCGCCCGCCCACTGCCAGGCGCCGTCGCCGGCCGGCTTCAGTGCCGGCATCTGCGGATTGCAGCCATAGAGGAAGCCGGTGGGCGTGCGCTTGGGCGCCGCGGTCAGCCAGCTGGTGCCGTCCGGATCGCAGCCGCGCCAGCCGACGCGGCCGGATGGGTCAAGCCAGTTGCCGAACTGCAGGTCGATCCCGGCGCCGCTGTCCTGCGCCTGGGCCAGGCCGGCCAGCAGGGCGAGGGGCAGCAGCGACCAGCGGCAGGCGTGGGGGCGTTTCCACATGTGCATGGCGTCCTCCCGTTACTTGTGCAGGCGTGGGCCGGAGGGGTGGTTGGAGCCGTGGACCTGCGCATGGCAGGTGATGCAGCCGCGGCCCATCAGGCGTTCGTCCGGCGTCATGCCGTTGCCGAGCGACAACTCCGTCTGCAGGTCGTTGGGGTGGCGTGTATGCGAGTGGCACTGCTGGCACAGCATCGGGACCGGCGCGACCAGCAGGGCATGCTGGTTGGAGCCGTGCACCTGGTGGCAGTTGAGGCAGCTTTCGCGCACGGGGGCGTGTTCGAACAGGAACGGCCCGCGTTTCTCGGCATGGCACTGGTAGCAGGTCTCGTTGACCGTGTCGGTCTTGAGCAGGGTGGCGTTGAGCGTGCCGTGCGGATTGTGGCAGTCCACGCAGCTGATCTGGCCTTCCGGCAGCGGCATGTGCGAGCGGCGGTTGAACTGCTGGCGGATGTCCTTGTGGCAGGTGGCGCAGGTTTCGCTCACCGACTGCTTGGCGGTCAGGCCTTCGGCGGAGAACTTCTGCATCGGGTTGTGGCAGTCGCTGCACGACAGGTCGTTGCGCTGGTGGATCGAGCCCAGCCACACATCGCGCGGGCCGCCGGAGTGGCAGCCAAGGCAGCTTTCGGTCTGGTTGGCCACCGGCGTGCCGCCCTCGTGGGTGAAGGCGATGATCGAGCCCTTGGCGGTCGGGTTGGCCGCATGTATCGAACCCGGGCCGTGGCAGGCCTCGCAGGTGGCGGTGGCAGGATTGGCGGCCAGCGCCACCTGCATGCCCAGCGCGTGCGCGGTGTGGGCGAAGTTGTCGTTTTCCTTGGCGTGGCAGGCGGTGCAGACCTGCTCGCCGACCGCCTTGGCTTCCGGATGCGCCTGGTTGCGCGCGGGGACGGCATCGGCGAAGCCGGGCGGAGCGTCGAAGCCATGCCCGGAAACGGTGGAGGCGAACCGGGTCTCGGGCAGCTTGACCGCCTGCGCCGAGGCGTCGGCCTTGACCGGGGCGAGCCAGGCCGCCGAAACCAGCACCGCGGTGGCGAGCAGCATCACGAAGGCGAGATAGAACCGCACGTGCCTCTCCTTTGTCGTCCCTGCCGATGGGTGGGTGACAACAACGTAATTGCGATTACGGTGCGATTTTGGGAAAGCCTGCGTTCAGGTCAAGCTGCAGCGCAGCAGGCTGGCGTTCAGGAACGGGGGAGGGCGCCCTGCAGGAACATCCGTACCGCCGAGCGGGCGCGGGCCTGGATCTGTGGCAACTGGGTGCCGTCGACCCAGCCATTGATGGAGCGGATGATCAGCCCGCCGAACACCAGCATGTAGAAATGATCGGCGGCCAGGTCCGGGTCCTCGATGCGTAGGCGTCCGGCGCGGGTCTCGCGCGCGAAGTATTCGCTCAGCAGCCGCTCCGCCGGCTGGATGCCGTGGGCGCGGAACCAGTCGCGCAGGGCCGGCTGGCTGTTGCCTTCGGCGGTGATGATGCGGTGGCAGGCGATGCGCGCCGGGCTGAGAATCTCCTCGACCATGTGGCAGGCCGCCTCTTCCAGCGCCTGTGCCGGCGGCAGCGGCGAATCCAGCAGCTCCTCCACCTCCTTGCCGAAGTCGCGGATGCTGCGCTCCATCAGCGCATGCACCAGCCCTTCCTTGTCGCCGAAGGCGCGGTACAGGGTAGCCAGCGAACCGCCGGCGCGCTTGACGATGTCCGACAGCCGCGCGCCCTGGTAGCCCTTCTCGTTGAATACCTCGATGGCGACGTCGAGGAAGCGCTCCACGCGCAGTTCGCCACGACGCTGCAGTTCCACCGCCGGGCGCGGCGGCAGCGTGGGCTTTTCCGTGGCAGGGTGCGGTGGTCTGCGCATGCGCGGTCGCGGGGAAATCGGGCGCCAAGGATAGCGCCGGCGTCCCTCAGGAGTTTGCGATGCGGATCGCAGCGGCAGCGGTCAACGGCGCCAGCAGCAGGCTGACCACCAGGCCGGCGGCGAGCAGCAGCAGCGCGCCGCTGGCGTCGAAGCCCTGGGCCGACGCGGCCACCGCGCCGGCGCCGAATACCAGCACCGGCACGTACAGCGGCAGCACCAGCAGCGCCAGCAGGATGCCCGAGCGGCGCATGCCCACGGTCAGCGCGGCGACCACCGCGCCGAGCAGGCTGAGCAGCGGGGTGCCCAGCGCCAGCGAGGCGACCAGCACCGGCAGCTGTCCGCGCGGCAGCTGCATCAGTTCGGCCAGCAGCGGGCTGACCAGCACCAGCGGGAAGGCGGTGGTCAGCCAGTGCGAGAACACCCGCACCGCGACCAGCCATGGCAGCGGCACCGGCGAGAGCAGCCACTGTTCCAGCGAGCCGTCCTCGGCATCGCCGCGGAACAGCGTATCCAGCGACAGCAGGCCGGCCAGCAGCACCGACAGCCACAGCACGGCCGAGGCCACGCGCTGCAGCAGCTGCGGATTGCCGCCGAGGGCCAGCGCGAACAGCGCCACCACCAGCAGCGCGAACAGGATCGGCTGCGCGGCATCGCCGCGGCGGCGCCACAGCAGTTTCAGGTCGCGCGCGAGCAAGGCCTTGGCGGCGTCGATCAGGGTGGGCTGCGGACCGGGCAGGCTCATGCGGCGGCCTCCGTAGCGGCGCCGAGCGTCAGCGTGCGGTTGCGCACCGGCGGCGCCGCATAGGCGCCGTGGGTGGTGACCAGGGTGCCGCCACCGCCACGCAGGTGCGCGGAAATCATGCGGTTGACCAGGTTGATGCCGTCCAGGTCGAGGTTGGCGTAGGGCTCGTCCAGCAGCCATACCGGTGCCGGCGACAACCACAGCCGGGCCAGCGACAGGCGTTTCTTCTGCCCGGCCGACAGTTGCCGCACCAGTGTGTCCTCGTAGCCGGCCAGGCCGACGATGGCCAGCGCGTTGCCGGGCATCTGCCGCACGCGCCGGCCCTGCAGGCCGCACAGCACGTGCAGGTTCTCCAGCGTGCCCAGGTCCTGCTTGAGCGCCGGCAGGTGGCCCAGGTAGGCGATGTAGCGCGAGCGGTCGCCGCTGCCGGCGGGGCGGCCGTCGATGCGGATCGTGCCTTCGTCGGCGCGCAGCAGGCCGGCGAGCACGCGCAGCAGGGTGGTCTTGCCGGCGCCGTTGCCGCCCTGCACCAGCAGGGCTTCGCCGGCGTCCACATGCAGGTCGAGCGGGCCGAACACCGGGTCGTCGTTGCGGGTGAAGCGCAGCCCGCGCGCATCGAGCAGCGGCGGAGTGTTCATGGTCGCGGTCATCGGATCGGGCGCTTCCGTCCTTGGGTGGGAGCGCAGGCAGGCTGGCGCATCGGGCGCGACATTATAGGCATTGCCGCCGCTGCTGCCGCAGCGCGCGGGCCGGAGAGGGCGGCCGTTGCCGCCGGCATTGCGTAAACTCGGCGCTTCCCTTCCCCGACGCCGACGCATCGATGCAACCGCAGACCAAGTTGCCCAAGGTGGGCACCACCATCTTCACCGTGATGTCGCAGCTGGCCGCCGAACACGGCGCCGTCAACCTGGGCCAGGGCTTCCCGGATTTCGCCGCGCCGCAGCGCCTGATCGACGAGACCGCCAAGGCCATGCGCGAGGGCCTGAACCAGTACGCGCCGATGACCGGCGTGGCGCCGCTGCGCCAGGCCATCGCGCAGAAGGCGCTGGACTGCTACGGCGCGCAGGTGGACCCGGAAACGGAGATCACCGTCACTTCCGGCGGCACCGAGGCGATCTTCAACGCCATCCACGCGGTGGTGCGCTCCGGCGATGAAGTCATCGTGCTGGATCCGGCCTACGACTGCTACGAGCCGGCCATCGACCTGGCCGGCGCGCGCGCGGTGCATGTCGCGCTCGATCCGCAGACCTTTGCCGTGGACTGGGACAAGGTGCGCGCGGCGATCACGCCGAAAACGCGCATGCTGATGGTCAACACCCCGCACAACCCCTCCGGCGCGATGCTCTCGGCGGCGGACATGCAGGCGCTGGCCGACGTGCTGCGCGGCACCGGCATCTACCTGGTCTCCGACGAGGTGTACGAACACATCGTCTACGACGGCGCCCGCCACGAATCGGCACTGCGCTACCCGGAACTGCGCGAGCGCGCTTTCGTCATCTCCAGCTTCGGCAAGACCTACCACTGCACCGGCTGGAAGATCGGCTACGCCATCGCGCCGCCGGCGCTGAGCGCCGAGTTCCGCAAGGTGCACCAGTACAACACCTTCACCACCTACGGCCCGGCCCAGCATGGCTTTGCGGCGATGATCCGCGACGAGCCGGAGCACCACCTGGAGCTGGGCGCGTTCTACCAGGCCAAGCGCGACCGTTTCCGCGAGCAGCTGCTCACCACCCGGCTGAAGCCGCTGCCGGTGCCGGGCGGCTATTTCCAGCTGGTGGACTACTCGGCCATCAGCGACCTGCCGGACCACGAGTTCGTGAAGTGGCTGACCATCGAGAAGGGCGTCACCGCCATCCCGCTGTCGCCGTTCTACGAAACCCCGCCGGCCGGGCAGCGCCTGGTGCGGCTGTGCTTCGCCAAGAACGACGCCACGCTGGATGCGGCGATCGAACGCCTGCAGAAGCTCTGAGTGCGCTGAAACCCCACAGGAGCGGTTTCAACCGCGAACGGGCTTTCCCGGCGAAGGCTCCATCGCGGCCGGCGCCGCTCCTGCGGGAAGACATGTATCCGGGAGACATCATGCAAGACCTCCGCATTTCGCTCGTACAGGGCGACACCCGCTGGCACGACCCGGCCGGCAACCGCGAACACTACGCCGCGCTGCTGGCGCCGCTGGCCGGCGCGACCGACCTGGTGATCCTGCCGGAAACCTTCACCAGCGGTTTCTCCAATGACGCCATTTTCAAGGCTGAAGGCATGGACGGCCCGACCGTGGCCTGGATGCGCGAACAGGCGCGCCTGCTGGGTGCGGTGGTCACCGGCAGCGTGCAGCTGCGCGTGGGCGAGGATGTGTTCAACCGCCTGCTGTGGGCCACGCCCGACGGCGGGCTGCCGCACTACGACAAGCGCCACCTGTTCCGTTACGGCGGCGAGCACGAGCGCTACGCAGCCGGGCGCGAACGCCTGTGCGTGGAGTTGAAGGGTTGGCGGATCAACCCGCAGATCTGCTACGACCTGCGCTTCCCGGTGTTCTGCCGCAACCGCTTCGACGTGGAACGCGCCGGGCAGATGGATTTCGACCTGCAGATCTTCGTCGCCAACTGGCCCTCTGCGCGCGCGCACGCCTGGCGGACGCTGGCGCGCGCGCGGGCGATCGAGAACCTGTGCTACGTGGCCGTGGTCAACCGCGTCGGCGTGGACGGCAACGGCCTGCATTATTCCGGCGACAGCGCGGTGATCGACTTCCTCGGCCAGCCGCAGGTGGAAATCCGCGAGCGCGAGCAGGTGGTGACCACCACCGTCTCGGCGCAGGCGCTGGCGGCCCACCGCGAACGTTTCCCGGCGATGCTGGATGCCGACGCCTTCACCCTGGGGTGACCCGGGAAACGACGCTGAACGCCGGCCGGATGATGTCGCCGGCCGCCACCTGCCGGATGCGTCGACGCTGCTAGGCTCGGCCCGTCACCTTGTTATGGAGAGCAAACCATGAAGATCCTGGCGGGAGCCCTGCTGCTGGCGGCTGTCGTTTTTGCGCCGTCCGCGCATGCGGCCGGCAACATCGACTGCGAGCTGCGTTTCAACCTGTCCGGCTGGTCGATCTTCTACAAGACCGCCACCGGCAACGGCACCATCACCTGCGACAACGGCGCCAGCATCCCGGTGAAGATCAGCGCCAAGGGCGGCGGCCTGACGGTCGGCAAGTCCACGGTCAACGATGGCCGCGGCAAGTTCACCGGCGCCTACAGCCTCAACGACCTGATCGGCACCTACGGCGGTGCCGAGGTGCATGCTGGCGCTTCCCGTTCCAGCAATGCGCAGGTGGTGACCAAGGGCGATATCTCGCTGGCCCTGGCCGGCACCGGCCGCGGCTGGGACCTGGGCGTGGGCTTCGGCAAGTTCGTGATCGAGCGCCGTTGAGTTTCGCGGCCTGATGCCCGGCCACCGGCCGGGTATCGGGATCACTCCTCCGCCACCGGGAACGCTTTCAGCGCCGCCCACACGATCGGCTTGGCCCATTCGGGCACCTGCGCGAACTCCTCCTGCGTGGCGGGGCAGAGGATCCGCCCACGCTCCACTTCCAGTACGAGCAGGGGTTCGGCCCTGCCGTCGGCGTCGGCAGGCAGGCTGTTGTCGTAGACGTGCAGCGTGGCCAGATGCGGCAGCAGTTCGATCAGGTTCAAGCGCGAACTGTCGAAGCGCTGGCGGATCTTGCCTTCGGGAATGTCATGGCCGCCCCTGGCAACACGGGCGGCGACGCGCTGCAGGTGCAGTTCGACGCTCTCCAGCCCGCAGAACCAGATGCCGACTTCGTGCCGGGTGCAGGCTTCGCGCAGCAGGGCGGGGATGGTGTTCGCGCCCAGCGTGGTTTCGAAGGCGTAATCGAGGTCGCCAGCCAGGGCCGAGCGCAGCCGCCGGGTACCTTCCTGCCAGGCGCTGGCATTGGCTTCCTCCAGTGGCCAGCCGCCCTCGACCAGTCGCCGGGTGAATGCATCCGGGTTGAACCAGGTGGCGCCATCCTCGGCCAGCATCGTGCCCAGCAGCGAACTCTTGCCGGCGCCATTGACGCCGGCAAGGACCAGGATCTTCGCCATCGCTTATCGCGGCTCGCCCAGGGCGATCCTGCGTCCGCGCCGGGCCGGGCGGGCCATGGCCTTCGCCAGGCGGCCATCCTGCAGCGCCGACAGGTGGGCGTCGAACTCGGCCTGCAGGGCCTGCAGCGATTGCGCGCGCTGTGCCGCAGTGGAATGACCGCTGGCTTGGTCGACCAGGCGCTGGTATTCCTCGGCCGACACCACCACCGCCTGCGGATGGTTGTGGTTGGTGACCACCACCGCGCCGCTCCTGAGTACCTTGCGCATCAGCTCCGGCCAGCCCTTGGCCTTGATGTCGCTGGCGGGCGTCTTTTCCAGATCAGGCAGATTCAGGGTGAGATCCATGGCGGCTGTCCGGTGGAAGGGGTAGGGGGGAAAATATCCCAAATTTCCCATTTTGGGTAAATTTTCCGGAATTGATTCAGGTCACAGACGATGTGATCCGGAAAATGGAACGCCCGGCGCTGGGCCGGGCGTTCTGGGGCGTGTGGAGGGCAGGACGCTGCCGCTCCAGCAGCAGATCAGCCGCCGCGCGGGCCGCTGCGGCGCGGGCCACCCGGACCACGGTTGCCGCCGGCCCCTCCCGGGCCACGGTTGCCACCCGGACCGCCGGGGCCGCGATTGCCGCCCGGGCCACGGTTGCCATTCGGACCACGACCGCCCGGACGGGCGCCTTGGGCCGGCTTGGGGCTGCCATACGGGCTGAAGCCCGGGGTGGCGTGGTCGGACGGGAAGCTCGGGGCATTGCCCGGATGGCCATACGGATGCTTGCGCTGGCCCTGGCCGGCGGCCTGGCCGCCACCCTGCGCACGACCCTGGCCAGCGCCCGGCGCACGGCCCTGGCCGGGACCGCCACGACCGGCGCCGCCGGCGCCCGGGCGCGGCTTGCCGTACGGACGGGCCTGGCCTTCGCCGGCCGGTCCACGGCCGGGGCCACGATTGCCGCCCGGGCCGGCGTTGCGGTGGCCGCTGGGGCCGGTGCTCACGCCTTCAGGCACGTACCAGGTGCGGAACGCGGCGGGATTGCCTTCCGGCAGGCTGCGGTCGCCCTTGGGCTTGCGCTGCTTGAACGGCTTCTGCGACTGCTTTGCCGCCGCTTCGCCGCTGACGGTCAGGCCGCCCTTGAAGCCGCCGCCCTTGCCGCCGCGGCCACGGCCGCGGTCTTCGCGCAGGGTGTCGAAGCGGCGCAGTTCGCGGCCTTCGTCGGCGGTGTTGTGGCCGTTGACGTAGGCATTGCCGCGGCCGCCCTCGCGCACGCGCACGGTGGTCTTGGCGGCCTTGCGCTGGCCGATCACCGGCTGCAGGGTCAGCGCCGACGGCGTGCCTTCCTCCAGCTTCAGTTCGGCACGCAGCGCCTCGACCTGGGCGGCCGGCAGCTCCTGCGAGTGGCCGCGCAGCAGCGGTTGCGGCAGGCCGATCTTGCCGTAGCGGGTGCGCTTGAGGCGGCTGACCTGGCAGCCCTGCGATTCCCACAGGCGGCGCACTTCGCGGTTGCGGCCTTCCTTGACCACCACGCGGAACCAGTCGTGCGAGTCGGTGCCGCCGATGCGTTCGATCTCGTCGAACTTGGCCGGGCCGTCTTCCAGCGCCACGCCACGGGCGAGGCGGTCGACGACGTTGTCCGGCACTTTCTCCTGGCCTTCCGGGGCGCGCACGCGCACCACGTATTCGCGCTCGACCTCGAAGGACGGATGCATCATGGCATTGGCCAGTTCGCCGTCGGTGGTGAGCAGCAGCAGGCCGGTGGTGTTGATGTCCAGGCGGCCGATGGCGATCCAGCGCGCGCCCTTGAGCGGCGGCAGCGACTCGAACACGGTCGGGCGGCCCTCGGGGTCCTCGCGGGTGGTCACTTCGCCTTCGGGCTTGTTGTAGACCAGCACGCGCGAGGGATCGGTCAGGGCGCTGGCGACGAAGCTGCGGCCGTCCAGGTCGATCTTGTCGCCGCTCTTGACCGACATGCCGGTCTGCGCGGTCTCGCCGTTGACCTTGACCAGGCCGTCGGCGATGCGCTGTTCCAGCGCGCGGCGCGAGCCGAGGCCGGCCTGTGCCAGGACCTTGTGCAGGCGCTCTTCGAGCTTGGGCTGTTCGACCGTGGCTTCGCGCTTGAGCGAGAGCTTGTTCAACGACGGCTTGCGGGGGGTGTCACTCATTCTGTTTGGCTCCGGCCGGCGTTTTCTTCGTCGGCCTCAGGTTCGGGATCGGCTTCGTCAACAGCCACGGTCGTCGTCGCGACGGCGTTGTTTCCGGTGTCTTCCACTTCCGCCGCGCGCTCTCCCGGCGCGGCGTCGGGTTCGCCCGTGGGGGCGGTGTCGGGTGCGGCGTCCCCGTCGTCGGGGGCTGCCGCGGTGTCGGTATCGCCGTGGCCGGCATCATCGTCGGCTGCGGCGGTTTCGGGCGTGGCCGCGCCGGCGGCGAGCGGGGCGGCCAACTGGCCGTCGTCGCCCAGCGGCAGCTGCGGCTCCAGTTCGCCGATGTCGCGCAGTTCGGACAATGGCGGCAGTTCGTCCAGCCGCTTGAGGCCGAAGTAGTCCAGGAAGCCGCGGGTGGTGCCGAACAGCGCCGGCTTGCCGGGCACGTCGCGGTGGCCGACCACGCGGATCCATTCGCGCTCTTCCAGCGCCTGGATGATGTTGCTGCTGACCGCCACGCCGCGCACCTGCTCGATCTCGCCGCGGGTGATCGGCTGGCGGTAGGCGATCAGCGCCAGGGTTTCCAGGGTGGCGCGGGTATAGCGGGTCTTGCGTTCGGTCCACAGCCGCGAGACCCAGCCGTGCACTTCGCGGGTGATCTGGTAGCGGAAGCCGGAGGCGACCTCGACCAGCTCCACGCCGCGGTCCTGGCAACCTTCGCGCAGCAGTTCCAGCGCGCGTTCGACGCTGCCCGGCGGCGCCGGCTGATCCTCGGGGAACAGCTCCTGCAGCTGCGCCAGGGTCAGCGGCTGGCTGGAGGCCAGCAGCGCGCCTTCGACGATGCGGTTGATCAGCGGTTGATCCATGTGTCGGGAATGTGGCTCAGGCGGGGTCGGGGGTGGCGTCGTCGAATTCGCCATCGTCGAATTCGCTGGAGAACTGCAGCGGCGCGTTGGTGTTGCCGGCGGCCAGCGACTTCACGTAGATCGGCGCCAGTGGCGGGCGTTCGCCCTGGCTTGCCTCAGCGACATGATGTTCCTGCACGATGTCCAGCAGCTGTTCCTTGGCCAGTTCCAGCAGGGCCAGGAAGGTGACCAGCACGCCGAGCTTGCCTTCCTCGGCGGTGAACAGGCTTTCGAAGCGGTGGAACCTGCCGTCCTCGAGCTGCTCCAGCACGTCGCCCATGCGCTGGCGCACGCTCAGCGCCTCGCGCTTGATCGCGTGGCCGCTGAACAGTTCGGCGCGCTTGAGCACGTCGTGCAGGGCCAACAGCATTTCCTTCAGGTCCACCGGCGGCGGCACCTTCACCGTGGTCCGGTCCGGCACGAAGGCGTGCGCCGGTGTGGTGTCGCGGTCCTGGCGGGGCAGGGCATCGATGTCCTCGGCGGCCTGCTTGAAGCGTTCGTACTCCTGCAGCCGGCGCACCAGCTCGGCGCGCGGGTCGGCCTCGTCGCCTTCCTCGCTGGGCGGGCGCGGCAGCAGCATGCGCGACTTGATCTCGGCCAGCATCGCGGCCATCACCAGGTACTCGGCCGCCAGCTCGAAGCGCAGCTCCTGCATGACGTTGATGTACTCGACGTACTGGCGGGTGATCTCGGCGACCGGGATGTCCAGGATGTCCAGGTTCTGCCGGCGGATCAGATACAGCAGCAGGTCCAGCGGGCCCTCGAAGGCGTCGAGGATGACTTCCAGCGCATCCGGCGGGATGTACAGGTCCTGCGGGATCTGCAGCACCGGCTGGCCATGCACCACCGCCAGCGGCATTTCCTGCTGCTGCGGAAAGGTGGGCGGCGCTGGCGGGTTCGCGGCGGGCGCGAGTTCTGAAGTCATCAGGGCGACATCGGGTGTTGCGAGCCTTTACGTTCCGGGTTCCCGCCCGGGACAGGGTCCTGTCTTCTGGATTGCAAGCCATGCGCGCCTGTCCGGCGTGCGTGCACATCAACAACGCGACATGCCGCGCTTTCATGCGGCAACGTCATCACAGGGAGGTCGTCTACACAGTCCGGGAAGGAATCGTGGATCGGTCGGACGGCGGTGGCCTTGCCTGCCGCCGCACCGGGCCGTTACAGACCGGCTGCGTGCAATGGCGTAAAGAGTAATCGCCCCGGCCGGGCGGTGTCCAGCGCCGAGGCGCTAGACTTGCCGGCCATCATTCAGCGGACAAGGAGCGGCGAGCCGTGTGGTACGTGATAGAAGGCTACGACGGGCAGGGCGTGCTGGCCGCGCGCCAGGCGGCGCGGGCGGCGCATCTGGCGCGGCTGCAGGCGCTGCAGGAGCAGGGGCGGTTGCTGCTGGCCGGCCCCTGTCCGGCGATCGACGCCGAGGACCCCGGCGTCGCCGGCTTCAGCGGCAGCGTGGTGATCGCCAGTTTCGACGACCTCGCCGCCGCCCGCGCCTGGGCCGGCGAGGACCCCTACGTGGCCGCCGGCGTCTACCAGCGCGTGGACGTGCGCCCGTTCCGCAAGGTGCTGCCGTGAGCCGGCCGGAGCGGATCGGGGCGGCCCTGCAGGCCGCATTCTCGCCCCTGCATCTGGAGGTGGAGGACGACAGCCACCGCCATGCCGGTCATGCCGGCGCACGCGACGGGCGGGGGCATTTCAATGTGGTCATCGTCAGCGAGGCCTTCGCCGGAATGGCGCCGTTGGCCCGCCACCGGGCGGTGTACGCGGCACTTGGCGACATGATGCAGACCGATATCCACGCGTTGTCGATCAAGGCGCAGACGCCGGCTGAAGCCGGCGGCTGATCCATGGCATGAGGCCGGGGCCACGTTCGGCCCGCGGCAGGCTCTGCCCAGGCGAGCCACAGGGCGGACACGATCTGTCCCGTCGACGACATCACCTGTAACAAATTGTTTACAAATTGGCGTGAAAACGCTTACAGTCGCCGCGACCCCTGCCTGCGGAGGGCATAGCGGTGGCGAAACCGGCAATCACCATCAAGGATGTTGCCCGTGAGGCGAAGGTCTCCGTCGCCACCGTGTCGCGCGCCCTCAACGGCCACGAGAACGTCGCCGAGCCGGTGCGCCAGCAGGTGCTGGAAGTCGCCCGCCGGCTCCGCTACACCCCGCATGCGGCCGCGCGCAGCCTGAGCAGCCGCAGCACGCAGACAATCGGTCTGGTGCTGCCCGACCTGCACGGCGAATTCTTTTCCGAACTGATGCGCGGCATCGATGGCGTGGCACGCACGCACCGCTGGCACCTGCTGGTGTCCAGCTATCACGGGGACCAGGAGCAGCAGGGCGTGGCCCTGCAGGCGATGCGCGGCCGCGTGGATGGCCTGCTGGTGATGTCGCCCTATGCGGCCGATCCCGGGTTCCTGAAGGACAACCTGCCGCCGGCGCTGCCCACCGTGCTGATCAATACGCCGCTGGTGGACGGCCAGTACCCGGCCTTCGGGATCGACGACCATGCCGGCGCGATGGCCATGACCCGGCACCTGCTGGAAACCGGGCGTCGCCGCATCGCCTTCATCGCCGGCCCCGAAGCAAACCATGACGCGCGCGAGCGCCTGCGCGGCTTCGAGGAAGCGATGGCCGGATCCGCCGCAGCCGCCCAGGGCATCGTCCTGTCCGGCGGCTTCGACGAGGCGTCCGGGTACGCGGCCGGACAGGCGCTGCTGCGTGAGGCGCGGCTGCCCGACGCGGTGTTCGCCGCCAACGACATGATGGCGCTGGGCTGCCTGTACGCCTTCAACCAGGCCAGCGTGCGCGTGCCGCAGCAGGTGGCGCTGGCCGGCTTCGACGATATCCCGCTGGCACGTTTCGTTCACCCCTCGTTGACCACGATGCAGGTCAGCATCGCCGACCTCGGTGGGCGGGCGACCTCGCATCTGCTGCACATGATCGACCGCGATGACGCATCGGGAGGCGGCGGCGCGATCCTGGTACCCAGCTTGATCGTGCGCGACTCGACATCCCGACGAGAAACGTCCTGACCCGTTGTCCCTGCGCTGGAGCCCCCGGCGACAACGCACCGGAACGAACCGAATGGCAGCCGCGCTGCCGCACCCGGAGAGCAAGATGAACCATTCCGCTACCCGCAAGACGCACCCGGCCCGCAGGCTGCTCAGCTGCGCGCTGGCCAGTTGCCTCGTGCTCGGCGCTGCCCCGGCGTTCGCGCAGAGCACCGGCGCCACCATCCGTGGCCAGGTGATGGCCGATTCGGCACCGGCCGCACAGGCGCAGGTAACCGCGACCAACCTCGCCACCGGCCTGAGCCGCAGCGTGCAGAGCACGGCCAATGGCGGTTACTCGCTGGCCGGCCTGCCGCCGGGCACCTATCGCGTGGACGTCAGTGCCGGCGGCAAGAGCAGCAGCCAGAACATCACCGTGCAGGTCGGCCAGACCGCCACCGTGAACCTGGGCGTCGGCGGCGTGGCCGAAACCGCGGGCGGCGCGGCTACTACCCTGGAAGCCGTGCAGGTGACGGCGCAGGCGCCTGTCGAGACCAAGACTTCGGAAATCGCCACTTACGTGACTTCCAAGCAGATCGATGCGTTGCCACAGAACACCCGTAATTTCCTTGCTTTCGCCGACACCGCGCCCGGCGTGCAATTCATTACCGATGCCAGCGGCAATACGCGCGTGCGCTCGGGAGCGCAGAGCGCGAATGCGGTCAACGTCTTCATTGATGGCGTAGGCCAGAAGAACTACGTCACCACGGGCGGTATCAGCGGACAGGACACCAGCCGCGGAAATCCGTTCCCGCAATCGGCGATCGGCGAGTACAAGGTCATCACCCAGAATTACAAGGCCGAATACGACCAGTTGAGCAGTGCGGCGATCGTGGCGGCCACGCGCTCGGGAAGCAACGAGTTCGACGGCAGCTTTTTCTGGGATCACACCAGTACCGATTGGCGTTCGCGCAGCCGCTTCGAAAATCGCGATGGAGCGGCCAAGGCCCAGAGCAAGCAGGAGCAGTATGGCGTCTCCTTCGGTGGTCCCCTCATCAAGGACGTCGCGCATTTCTTCGTTGCGTACGAAGCAAAGGAATACCTGACCCCGCGGACCTTCAATCTTGGCCGTGGCTACAGTCCCGCGGAGCTGCCGGCGGACCTGCAGGCCCAGTACGGCAACGGGACCAGCACGTCACCGTTCAAGGAAGACCTGTACTTCGGCAAGATCGACTGGCTGTTCGGCGAGAACCACTATTTCGAGTTGACGGCAAAGTATCGCGACGAGAGCGAGACGATCCAGGTACAGGATCAGCGCCTGCCGCTGGCGGCGACCCTGAACGAGAACAACGAGAAGCGCGTCGATCTGCGCTACCAGTTCAGCAGCTACAACTGGCTCAATGATGCGCACATCACCTACGAGGATGCGTTCTGGAGCCCCCGGCCGGCCAACTTCATTCCCGGCTATTACCTGAGTGACGGCAACTGGTGGGACACCATCGTCCGCAGCGGTGGTGGCGACAACTACCAGGACAAGGGGCAGAAGGGCTGGTCGGTGCAGGACGACCTGACTTTCAACGGTTGGGACGGCCACACCGTGAAGATGGGGGTCAAGTACAAGCAGGTGGATCTGCAGACCCTGGAGCAGAACAAGTACAACCCGCAGTTCTATTACGACATCCATGAAAGCCTGGCGATACCGACCCACGTGGAGTTCGGTGCGCCGGTGCCGGGGTTCGGCAACGGCACGGTCAAGTCGAACAACAAGCAGTTCGGCCTCTACATCCAGGACGACTGGGAGGTCAATGAGCACCTGACCCTGAATCTGGGCGTGCGTTGGGATTACGAACGCACGCCGAGCTATGACGATTACGTCACGCCTGCCCAGGTCGTGTCCGCATTGCAGGCATCCAATGCGAACCTGCCCAATTCGGGCGTGAACATCAACGACTACATCAGCACCGGCGGCAATCGTTCGTCGGACAAGAACAACTGGGCGCCGCGGTTCGGCTTCTCCTACGACATCCATGGCGACCAGCGGCACGTGATATTCGGCGGTGCAGGGCGCTCGTATGACCGAAACCTGTTCGATTACCTGCAGAACGAAGTATCCAAGGCGAGCTGGGGAACCTACACGTACGACTTCAACACGCCGCTGCATCCATGCGACACCGCTACCGCGGCCACTTGCCGCGACTGGGATCCGCGCTATCTGGATCCGGAATTCCTGCGTGCGTCGTCGGTGGCCGGTTCGCGGGAAGTATTCCTGAACAACAACAAGCTGGTGGTGCCTTATTCGGACCAGTTCAGCCTGGGAATGCGCAATACCTTCGCGGTGCTGGGCAACGACTGGAATACCGAGGTGGCCTACTCGTATGTGCGCAGCCATGACGGCATCGCCTTCCTGCTGGGCAACCGCCGTGCGGATGGCAGTTTCTTCCCGACGGATCCGGCGGGCGCGACCGATCCGCCGCCGTGGGGCGCAGGGTTCGCGCCGTTCTCGAACCTGATTCTTGCCCAGAATGCCCTGGAGACGAAGAGCAAGTCGGTCTACGTGAAGCTCGAAAAACCTTACACGAGCGAATCGCGCTGGGGAGTGACCCTGGCCTACACCTACACCGATTCGGAACAGAACAGCCCGATCGACGGATGGCCGGGGGCGTTCAATGCCGAGACGGTCCGGGACTACGGCTGGTTCCCCGGCAAGGTGCCCGAAAACAGGATCGTGATGACGGGCATCTGGGATGGTCCCTGGGGCACTACGTTCTCGGGCAAGGGAACCTGGGCCGATGCGACCCCGCGCTATTACCAGAACTGCAATGTTTCCGCCTGGGCCTACTGCCACTTCGAAAGCTATACGCCAGGCGAGGATTTCAAGCAGATCGACCTGGCGATGGAAAAGGTGTGGGATACCGGCAGCAACATCCGCTTGCGCATCCGCGGCGATGTGTTGAACGTATTCAACTGGCCGAATTACGACGGCTACGAGGATTGGAGGGGCGGAGCCGGTGAGCCGCAGAATCCTGCCTGGGGCAAGCCCATTTCGATCGCGTTGCCGACCCGCACCTTCAAGCTGTCCTTCGGCCTGGACTGGTAAGGCCCCGCTCCCGGCCGCCGGCAACGGCGGCCGGGCCGCCTGCCCGCAGGCATCCCCGTCGTTCCACGGTTCCATCCAACGGAAAGCGTCTTGAGCATCCCGCGTACCACCAAGCTGTTGCTGTGCACCGCCGCCGGCCTAGCGCTGGGCCTGCTGGGCGGGTGCGGCAAGGCGCCCGAGCCGACACCGAAGGTGCTGCCCCAGGTGATCCTGATCGAACCGGACCTGCCGCCGCGGCCGATGAAGCCCGAACTGCCGCCGCTGTTCGACGACATCGAGCGGCGCACCTTCCAGTTCTTCTGGGACACCACCAACGAGCAGAACGGGTTGACGCCGGACCGCTATCCGTCGCGGCCGTTCGCCAGCATCGCCTCGGTCGGTTTCGCCCTGACCGCCTATCCGATCGGCATCGAGAACGGCTGGGTCAGCCGTACCCAGGCGGTGGACCGCACGCTCACCACGCTCCGCTTCCTGCGCGACGTGCCCACCGGCCCGCAGCGCACCGGCAAGGCCGGCTACAAGGGCTTCTACTACCACTTCCTCGACATGCAGGATGGGCGCCGTTACGACAGCTGGGTGGAGCTGTCCAGCGTGGATACGGCGCTGCTGCTGATGGGCGTGCTGTTCGCGCAGTCCTATTACGACGGCAACGATGCGCGCGAGAAGGAGATCCGGCAGATCGCCGACACGCTCTACCGGCGCGTGGACTGGCAGTGGCTGCAGCGCAACAAGCCGCTGGTGTCGATGGGCTGGTTCCCGGAAAGCGGCTTCATCCAGCACGACTGGATGGGCTACAACGAAGCGATGATGCTCTACGTGCTGGCGCTGGGCTCGCCGACGCATCCGGTCCAGCCCGATGCGTGGACGGTGTGGACGCGCACCTACGACAACGACTGGGGCGTGTTCCAGGGGCAGGAGTACCTGTCGTTCGGCCCGTTGTTCGGCCACCAGTACAGCCACGTCTGGATCGACTTCCGCGACATCCAGGACGCCTACATGCGCGAGCGCGGCATCGACTACTTCCTCAACAGCCGCCGCGCCACGCTGGCCCAGCGCGAATACGCCATCGCCAACCCGATGCAGTGGAAGGACTACGGCGAGAACGTCTGGGGCCTGACCGCCGGCGACGGTCCACAGAACACCACCCAGGAATACAAGGGCGAGCAGCGCCAGTTCCGCCATTACTCCGCGCGCGGCGCGGGCCTGCGCGAGAACTTCGACGACGGCACCATCGTGCCGTCGGCGGCGATTTCTTCGCTGCCGTTCGCGCCGGAGGTGGTGATTCCGGCCACGCAGGAAATGCACCGGCGCTATGGCGATTACCTGTATTCCAGCTACGGCTTCCTGGATTCGTTCAATCCCAGCTTCAATTACGACATCCCGCTCAAGACAGGGCGCCTGATCCCGGACCGCGGCTGGGTGGCCAGCGACTACATCGCCATCGACCAGGGGCCGATCCTGGCCGGCATCGCCAATTACCGCGACGAATTCGTCTGGAACGTGATGAAGAAGAATCCCTATGTCCGCAAGGGCCTGGAGCGCGCCGGCTTCACCGGCGGCTGGCTGTTGCCGGAAGGGGAGGAGTGGCAGCCGCTGCAGAAGGACGACAAGGCCGCCGCCGCGCGCGCGGTGGGCATCGCCGAATCGCGCGCCGCCGCTGCGCAGGAGCAGAAAGCGGCGGACAAGCCTGCGGCGCGGCCGCAGTAGGCCGGGGCGATGGCGCTGCGCGTGTCCGCATTGTTGTGCCTGCTCCTGCTGGCCGGCTGTGCGCGGCCGCCGGACGGCATCACCCTGCGCTTCTGGGCGATGGGGCGCGAGGCCGAGGTGGTCGGCGAACTGGTGCGCGAGTTCGAGGCCGAGAATCCGGGCATCCGCGTCGACGTGCAGAACATCCCGTGGACGGCGGCGCACGAAAAACTGCTGACCGCCTATGCGGCCGATGGCCTGCCGGACATCTGCCAGCTGGGCAACACCTGGATTCCCGAGTTCGCCACCCTGCGCTCGCTCACGCCGCTGCAGCCCTACGTGGCCGGCTCGCGCGAGGTCGTACCCGATGACTATTTTCCGGGCATCTGGGATACCAACGTGGTCGAGGGGCAACTGGTCGGCATTCCCTGGTACGTGGATACGCGGCTGCTGTTCTACCGCAAGGACCTGCTGCGGCAGGCCGGCTACGACCATCCGCCACGCGACTGGGCCGAGTGGGAGCGGATGAACGCGGCGTTGAAGCAGGTGATCGGCGCGAACCGCTACCCGGTGCTGATGCCGCTCAACGAATTCGAGCCGCAGCTGTCGCTGGCCCTGCAGCAGGACGATGCGCTGCTGCGCGACCACGACACCCGCGGCAATTTCGAAAGCCCCGGTTTCCGCCGCGCGCTGGGCTTCTACGCCAATATGTTCGAGCAGGGCTGGGCGCCGAAGATGTCCGAAACCCAGATATCCAATGTCTGGGACGAGTTCTTCCGCGGCTTCACCGTGTTCTACCTGTCCGGGCCCTGGAACATCCGCGAGTTCCGACAGCGCCAACCGGCGTCGCTGGAGGGCGAGTGGGGCACCGCGCCGCTGCCGGGGCCGCACGGGCCCGGGGCCGGCATCGCCGGCGGCACCAGCCTGGTGATCTTCCAGTCCTCGCAGCACAAGCAGGCGGCGTGGAAGCTGATCGAGTTCCTGTCGCGACCGGCCATGCAGCAGCGTTTCCACGCCCTCATCGGCGACCTGCCGCCACGCCGCAGCGTGTGGCAGAGCGCGGCATTGCGCGACGACCCGCTGGCGGCGGCCTTCGGCGAGCAGCTGGAGCGGGTCAAGCCCACGCCCAAGGTGCTGGAGTGGGAGCGCATCGCCCAGCAGATGCGGGTGGTGACCGAGCAGGTCGTGCGCGGCGGCCTGCCGCAGGACAAGGCAGTGCAACAACTGGACAGGCAGGTGGACGACATCCTGGCCAAGCGGCGCTGGATCGTCGAACAGCAAGGCGCGGAGGGGGCGCGATGAAGCGGCGACCGCTCGCAGGCTGGGTGTTCGCCGCACCCGCGCTGATCGTCATCGGCGTGTTCTTCGGCCTGCCGGTGCTGTCGGCGCTGGCGCTGAGCCTGACCGATTTCGACCTGTACGCGCTGGCCGACCCGCACAACCTGCGCTTCGTCGGCCTGCACAACTACCTGGACCTGCTGCGCACGCCGATGTTCTGGAAGTCGCTGGGCAACACCGCGTATTTCGTGGTGCTGGGCGTGCCGCTGTCCATCGCCCTGTCGCTGGGCGCGGCGATGCTGCTCAACGCGCCGGCGGCGCGCTTCAAGGCGCTGTTCCGCACTGCGCTGTTCGCGCCGGTGGTGACCACATTAGTGGCGGTGGCGGTGATCTGGCGCTACCTGTTCCACACCCGCTACGGGCTGGTGAACTGGGCGCTGGGGCACGCCGGCATCCATCCGGTGGACTGGCTGGGCGACCCGCACTGGGCGATGCCGACCATCATCCTGTTCGCGGTGTGGAAGAACTTCGGCTACAACATGGTGATCTTCCTGGCCGGGCTGCAGGCCATCCCCAGGGACCTGTACGAGGCCGCGCGCATCGACGGCGCCTCGCGCTGGATGCAGTTCCTGCACATCACCCTGCCGATGCTCGGGCCGGTGCTGCTGGTGGTCGGGGTGATCACCGTGTCCGGCTATTTCCAGTTGTTCGCCGAGCCCTACGTGATGACCCGCGGCGATCCGCTGCAGAGCACGGTGAGCGTGCTGTATTTCATGTTCGAGGAAGGCTTCAAGTGGTGGAACCTGGGACGCGCCTCGGCGGTGGCGTTCCTGCTGTTCCTGATCATCCTCGGCGTGACCACGCTGATGCTGCGCTTCGGCAAGCGCAGGGAGTTGGTATGAGCCGCGAGATCGGCCAGTCACGTAGCTGGGGTTGGTGGGTAAACGGCGCCCTGTTGTTGCTGGCCCTGGTCAGCCTGGCGCCGCTGGCGTGGATGGTGTCGGTGTCGTTCATGCCCAGCGGGCAGGCCTCGCAGTTCCCACCGCCGCTGCTGCCGGCGCAGGCCACCGCCGGCAACTACCGCGAACTGTTCGCACGCACCGGCATGGCCGGCAACTTCCTCAACAGCCTGGGCATGTCGGTGAGCATCACCCTGGGCTCGCTGCTGTTCAATACGCTGGCCGGCTATGCCTTCGCCAAACTGCGCTTCGCCGGCCGCGAGCGGGTGTTCCAGGGACTGCTGGCGGCGCTGGTGATCCCGGCACAGGTGGCGATGCTGCCGCTGTTCCTGCTGATGAAGCAGCTGGGACTGGTCAACACCTGGGGCGGGGTGGTGGTGCCGGCGCTGGCCAGCGTGTTCGGCATCTTCCTGGTGCGCCAGTACGCGCGCTCGATCCCCGACGAACTGCTGGAGGCCGCGCGCATCGATGGTGCCAGCGAGGCGCGCATCTTCTTCCAGATCGTGCTGCCCATGCTCAAGCCGGTGCTGGTGACGCTGGCGATCTTCACCTTCATGGGCGCATGGAACGACTTCATGTGGCCGCTGATCGTACTGACCGACCAGGAGCACTACACCCTGCCGGTGGCGCTGGCCTCGCTCTCGCGCGAACACATCATGGACGTGGAGATGATGATGGCCGGCGCGGTGATCACGGTGCTACCGGTGCTGCTGCTGTTCCTGCTGCTGCAGCGCTACTACATCCAAGGCCTGCTGCTGGGCAGCGTCAAAGGCTGACCGGCCCCCTGCAGGGGCGCACAGAGGTGCGCATCCTGCAGATGCTTTCCCCCGCAAGCACCGTCGCGGTGCTCCCGCAATCTGCGAAAATCCAGCACCGGCCGCCGACAACTCCAGATCCGTCGTGATGAAAAAGCACCTCGCCCTCCTGCTGTTTTCCATCGCCGCACTGGCCGGCAACGGGCTGGCGGCCGAGGGCGGGAGCCGGGTGCTGGCGAAGTTCGACGACATCGGCGCCTGGCAGCTGGTCACCTCGCCGCAGGTCAGCGGCTCGCTGCGGCCGGTGAGCGGCAATGGCGGCCGCGCATTGTGCCTGGACTACGACTTCCACGAGGTTTCCGGCTATGCGGGCATCCGTCGCCGGCTGGATGTCACCTGGCCGGAAAACTACCAGGTGTCGTTCGGGCTGCGCGGCGATTCGCCGGCCAACGACCTGCAGTTCAAGCTGATCGATGCCAGCGGCGACAACGTGTGGTGGGTCAACCGCGGCGGCTATGCCTTCCCGAAGAACTGGACGCGGGTGAGCTACCGCAAGCGCCACATCGAGAAGGCCTGGGGGCCGGGCCAGGACAAGATCCTGCGCCGCAGTGCCGCGGTGGAGTTCACCATCTACAGCAAGGTGGGCGGCAAGGGCACGGTCTGCTTCGACCAGCTGACGCTGCAGCCGCTGCCCAGGGAAGACACCTCGGCGTTGACCGCCTCCGTCATCGCCGACACCGCGACCGCGCTGCAGCAGCGCATCGCCGACGGCAAGCCGGACACGGTGTGGATCAGCGGCGGGGTCAAGCAGCAGACCGTCAGCCTGGACCTGGGCAAGGTGCGCGAGTTCGGCGGCGCGGTGATCCAGTGGGTGCCGGGACTGGAGGCATCGCGCTACACGGTGCAGGCTTCCAGCGACGGGCGCGACTGGCGCAGGCTGCGCGAGGTCACCGCCGGCGGTGGTGGACGCGATTGGCTGGCGCTGCCCGAGACCGAGGCGCGCTACCTGCGCTTCGACCTGATCGACGGTCCCAGCTGGCGCTATGGCATCCGTGACATCAGCCTGAAGCCGCTGGATTTCGCCGACACGCCGAACGATTTCGTGCGCTCGGTGGCGCGCGATCTGCCACGCGGCGCGCTGCCGCGTGGTTTCAGTGGCGAACAGCCGTACTGGACCCTGCTCGGCCTGGACGGCGGCCGCGAGCAGGCTCTGATGGGTGAGGACGGCACGCTGGAAGCGGTGCGGGCCGGCTTCAGCATCGAGCCGTTCGTGGTGCTGGACGGCAAGGTGCTGGGCTGGGCCGAGGTGACGACCGGCCAGCGCCTGCAGGACGGCTACCTGCCGGTTCCCTCGGTCGACTGGAAGCACGACAAGTTCGACCTGCAGGTGACCGGCTTCGTGCAGGGCCGCCCCGAACAGGCGCAGCTGGTGGCGCGTTATCGCCTGCACAACCCGGACAAGGTGGCGCACGAGTACCGGCTGGCGCTGGCGGTACGCCCGTTCCAGGTCAACCCGCCGAGCCAGTTCCTCAACACCGTCGGCGGGGTGAGCCGGATCGAGCGGCTGGCGGTCCAGGGCGGGCAGGTAGCGGTCAACGGCCAGCCGCGGGTGTTCGCCGCGACACCGCCCGACGCCGGCTTCGCCAGCGCGTTCGACAGCAAACTCGACGTCACCCACCTGGCCGACAAGACTCTGCCGGGCACGCGCGAGGTCAACGATCCGACCGGGCTGGCGTCCGGCGCGATGCTTTACACATGGAAGCTGGAGCCGGGGCAGAGCCGCGAGGTCGCGCTGGTGCTGCCGCAGACCGGCGCCTGGGCGATGCCGGCCGGCTTCGATGCCGACAAGGCGCAGCAGCAGGTCGCGGCGATGTGGCGGCAGAAGCTGGACCAGGTGCGGTTGCAGCTGCCCGACGCCGGCCAGCCGCTGGCCGACACGCTGCGCACCGCGCTGGCGCACATGCTGATCTCGCGGGTGGGGCCGAGCCTGCAGCCGGGCACGCGCTCGTATGCGCGCAGCTGGATCCGCGACGGCGCGATGATTTCCGAAGGCCTGCTGCGCCTGGGCCGCGAGGATGCGGTGCGGCAGTACCTGGACTGGTATGCGCCCTACCAGTTCGACAGTGGGATGGTGCCGTGCTGCGTGGATGCACGCGGCAGCGATCCGGTGCCGGAGAACGACAGCCATGGCGAGCTGATCCACGCCATCGCCGAGTACTGGCGGCACACCGGCGACACGGCTTTCCTGCAGCACATGTGGCCGCACGTGCTGGCGGCCTGGGGCTATATGGAAGACCTGCGGCTGGGAGAGCGCACGGAGGAAAGCCGCGCGCGCAACCCGGGCTTCTACGGGATGATGCCGGCCTCGATCAGCCACGAGGGCTACTCGGCCAAGCCGGTGCATTCGTACTGGGACGATTTCTGGGCTCTGCGCGGCTACAAGGACGCGGCCGACATGGCCGTGGCGCTGGGGCTGGAAACCGAGGCCGAAGCGATGGCCGGTTCGCGCGACCAGTTCCGCCAGGACCTGGACGACTCGCTGCGCGCGACCATGGCCGCGCACCGGATCGACTACCTGCCAGGCTCGGTGGAACTGGGCGATTTCGACGCGACCTCGACCACCATCGCGCTGGCGCCTGGAGGCGAGCAGGGCCGCCTGCCGCAACCGGCGCTGGACAACACCTTCGAGCGTTATTGGCGGCAGTTCGTCGAGCGTCGCGACGGCAAGCGGCAGTGGAAGGACTACACCCCCTACGAGTGGCGCAACGTCGGTGCGTTCGTGCGCCTGGGCTGGCGCGAACGCGCATGGGAGGCCAGCGAGTTCTTTTTCAAGGACCGCGCGCCGCCGGCCTGGAACCAGTGGGCCGAAGTGGTGTCCTCGACGCCGCGCACGCCGTTCTTCGTCGGCGACCTGCCGCATGCCTGGGTGGCCTCGGACTTCGTGCGTTCGGCGCTGGACATGTTCGCCTACGAGCGCGAGATCGACGACGCCATCGTGCTTGCCGCCGGCGTGCCGGCAACCTGGCTGGCGGGCAAGGGCATCGCCGTCGAGGGGCTGCGCACCGCGCATGGCCGCCTGCAGTACTCGCTGGTGCGCAGCGACCGGCAGCTGACCCTGAAGGTCGGCGATGGCCTGCGCCTGCCCGCCGGCGGGCTGGTGTTGCCGTGGCCCTACGAAGGCGCGCCGGGCCAGGCCAGCGTCAACGGCGAACCGGCGCCGTGGTCGGGCAACGAACTGCGGATCACGGCGCTGCCGGCGAAGGTTGAGATCGAGATCCCGGCCGAGCTGCGGCGCGGCGAGCGCGGCCGCCGCTGAGAGCCGAGTCCGCCACCGCTTCTGCGGCCGGCGGCCGTCTTCGCGCTGGCTGGGCAGCTCAAGGCTGCGCTGCCGACGCGGGCGTCCGTATCGCCGAGCCCCGGGGGCGCAGCCCTGGCCTGCGCGTGGATCGGGTTTGCGCGGGGCGTGCGGACGGGATGTGAATCTTTCCCGTGGGCGCGGCGCACCGCGCGGGGCTTACTGGCACTGGAAGTCCTGCGTTCCCAACGGCTGGCAACCGTCACCCCAATGGCCGGTCTGCCGCCAGTAGCCGGCGACGCCGGTTTCGACCAGCAGCTTCTTGAAATCGGGATGGGCGCGCAGGTCGGAGTAGGGGGCGTTCCACAGGGCGACGTAGGCTGCCGGTGCCATCGCCCCTTCGGCGAAGCCCTCCTGTGCTTCCAGGCCCGCACGCAGCGTCGCCACCGCCAGCCCGGCATCGCCCAGTGCGTCGGCCACGCTGGTCCAGACGTAGGCGCGTTCGCTGCCGCCGCCATAGCCGGGGTCGGCCAGTGCCTTGCGGACCAGGGCGAGCATGGCCGCGCGGTCGTCCAGCGCGCCGCCGAGCGCGGCGAAGAACGGCGTATCGAAATCACGGCCCTTGCCGAGCAGGCGCTGGTGGAGCCCGCGCAGTTCCTCGATCCCGCCCGGACGCCTGCCGGCGAGCTGGCGGAAGAAGGCCACGGCATCCGGTTCCAGCTGGCTGCCCTCCAGCGTCCTGCCGCGCAGGTATTCGGATTCGGCATCGGCATAGCGGCGCGCGGCGGTGTAGTCGTACTGCAGGTCGCGCGAAAGGTAGAGCGCCATCGGCTCGACGGCGCGCGCCTGCTCCACCAGGGCGATGGTGTCGTCCAGGTGGCCCATGGCATAACGCATGAACACGTAGTCCCAGACGCGCTCCTTGCTTGGCGGGCCGGACTCCGCGATCTGCCTGACCAGTACGATGGCCTCGGCCCGGCTGCCTTCGCGCCACAGCGCATTGGCGCGCTCGCGCCTGGCCACCCAGCTGTCCGGCGCGATGCGCGCGATCTGCGCACGCACCTGCTGCGCCTCGGCCCTGAGCTGTCGCGCCTGCGCACCGCCAAGCTCCTGCGCCATGGCGTTCAACGACGCCGCCAGCGCATCGCGGCACAGCACGCACTGCGGGTCCATGGCGACCATTTCCCGCGCCAGGCGCAGGCGTTCGCGGTCGTGTTCCAGGTCGAAGCGTTCGGCCATGACGATGCCGCGCCAGCGCAGGTAGCGTTCGTAGACCTCGACCTGGGTGGTGCCGCCCTGTCCGCGGTTGAACCGGGCCACGTCCAGTTTCACGCTCAGGGCGAGCGCCACGTCGCGGGAGATTTCGTCCTGCACCGCGAATACGTCGCGCAGCTCGCGCGCGTAGGTCTTCGACCAGAGATAGCGGCCGTCCGCGGCGCGGAGCAGCTGGGCGGTGACCCGCAGGCGGTCGCCCTCGCGGCGGACGCTGCCTTGCAGCAGATGGTCGACGCCGAGCTTCCTGCCGATCGCCCGCGGCGTTTCGTGCCTGCCCTTGAACGAGAAGCTCGACGTGCGCCCCACCACGCGCAGCGCAGGCGCCTGCGCCAGCTGGTCGAGGATTTGCTCGGCCAGGCCGTCGGCCAGATAGCCCTGGTCGCCGGCCCGGGACAGGTCCTCGAACGGGAGCACGGCCAGCGACACCTCGGCGGCAGGCCGGTCCGTGGCCGTCCGCCACGGTCCTGGCGGCAACAGCCATGCGAGTGCCGCGAGCACCGACAGCACTGCGGCCATGACGGTCACGGCGATGGCCGGCCGGTGCCGGTGTCCACCGGATGGCGCGGGCGCCGCCGGGACGGTGCCGGCTCCGTCGTCGCCGGGAGGCGCCGGGACTTCGGCTTCGGTGCCGGCCGCCGCGACCGGCAGGTCGAAGCGGTAACCGATGCCATGCACCGTATGCAGCCGCCGCGGGTGCGCCGCATCCTCGCCCAGCGCCTGGCGCAACAGGCTCATGATCCGGTTTAGCACGCTCTGGGTGACGTGGCGGTGGCCCCAGACGGCATCGAGGATCTCGTCCCGGGTGAACGCGCGGCCGGGCGCGCCGGCCAGCAGCGCCAGCACGGCGAATGCCTTGGGCTCCAGCGCCTGCTCCCGCCCGGCCCGCCACAGCCGGCGCCCGGCAAGGTCGATGACCACATCGTCGAAGGCGAACCGTTGCGGGGGGAATTGCGGCATATCGGCTCCGGAGGGTGAAAGCCATTCTTGTCAACAACCTGCCTGCGGCCTGCGGCGGTCAGGCGCTTCCTAAGCTTTTCCTCACGAACCTGCGCATGGCCTGAGCCGTTCCGAAAGACCTGCCGAAGCCGGGGGGGGACGCTCGCACAACACGCCATCAGCGTCGGGAGAGAGTGCCATGAATGAACACGCCAGAGTGGCCGCGGGACAGCGCCGGCCGGCGGCGCATGCGATGGACGAGCGCCTGCTGCGCTGGAGCGGTCGCCTGTTCCGTCTGGTGGCGCTTGCCGGCATGGCGGTTTTCGGCAGCTACATCCTGCTCCGCGCCAGCGGCGCGACGTTCCGGAATTTCGCGCAGTGGCGGCCCTTGCTCGAAGGCCAGCCGATGCCCGCCCTGTCGGACTGGGTCGCCAACATCGGCATCGGGATGCACTTCGCGATGGGGGCGATCCTGCTGTTCGCCTGGCCGATCCTGTTCTCGGCCACGATCCGCGCGCGTCACCGGGCCGTGCATCGCTGGACCGGGCGGGTCTATGTGAGCGCCGGGTTCCTGGCCGGCTGCGGCGGGCTGTCCTTCATCTTCGCCCACGGCGCCTATACGCCCGCGGCGTCGGTCGCGTTCGGCATCTGGGGCGGGGTGATGATGCTCAGCGCGGTCATGGCCTATGTCCATGCGCGGGGGCGGCGGTTCGACCTGCACCGGGCGTGGGTCATCCGGCTGTTCGCCATGGTGCTCGGCTCGTGGCTGTTCGATATCGAATTCCGCGCCTGGAAAGACCTTACCGGCGGCGCCGGTATCGGGCCGGGCGAGGCCAGCGGCTTTTTCGATTATGCGCTGCTCTACCTGTTCTTCGTCCCCAACCTGCTGGTCGCCGAGTTCTTCATCCGCAACAAGCACAGACGGATCGTCTTGCCGCCTGCATGGCGCTGGCCAGCGCTGGCAGGATTGGCCGCGGTCGCCGCGGTCTTCGTCTATGCGGTGGTCGTGGTGAGCGCGACCGGCACCGGCAAATACGGCAGGCACCTGTTGCAGCTTGTGACCGGTTGAAGGGACGCACCCGGCCCCGCTGCGGCACTACCGTCATTGTGTTGACAATAGATATACGCCGGCGCAGTATCTGTACATCTTTTGTGTATTGGAGGGCATGGGCCATGCGTGCCGCCGCCATCAATCTGCGGGCCTTGCCCGAACAACGTGACCTGATCGACCAGGCGGCCAGCCTGCTGGGCAAGAGCCGCTCCGATTTCATGCTGGAAACCGCCTGCCGGCGCGCGCAGGAAGTGGTGCTGGACCAGGTGTTCTTCACCTTGGACGCGGAGAAATTCGAGCAGTTCAAGGCGATGCTGGATGCGCCACCCAAGCCGAATCCTGGTCTGGAGCGGTTGCTGGCACGCAGGCCGATCTGGGAAAAGAGCTGATGCGTCTGCCCTTGGCCGAACCGGTGGCGCTGACCAGCGCGCATCGGTTGGATGATTTCGGCTGTGGTGAAAGCGAGCTTGACGACTGGTTGAAAAAGCGCGCGTTGGTCAATCAGTTGGGTGGGGCCAGCCGTAGCTTCGTCGTGGCGGATGCGGACAATGTCGTGCGCGGCTATTACGCGCTGGCGGCCGGGGCGATTTCACATGAGCTGGCGCTGGGTCGCATCAAGCGCAACATGCCTGACCCGGTGCCGGCCATCGTGCTGGGACGTCTGGCGGTGGACAGGCCGGCGCACGGGCTCGGCCTGGGAGGCGACCTGCTGATGGATGCGGTGCGGCGTGTCGTGGGTGTCTCCGCGCAGGCCGGCGTGCGCGCCCTGCTGGTGCACGCGCTGCATGAACGCGCGCAGCAGTTCTACATGCACCACGGCTTCCAGCCTTCGCCATTGCAGCCGTTGGTGCTGATGCTGCGGCTGGATGCCGGCAGCCGTTGAAAACGGCAGGACCGCCGTTCTTTCGGGAAAACCGGGCTCAGGGTGCAGTTGCCCGGGAAACTGCACCCTGACTCCGGTTTTTCCTTCAGCCGGCGCGCACCGAGCGCACGATGGCAGCCGCGGCGGCGGCGGATTTCCTGACCTCGTCCCACTGGCCGTTGCGGATCCAGGCGTCGGACACCATCCACGAACCGCCGATGCAGACCACGTTCTTCTGCCCGAGGTAGTCGGCCGCGGTGGCTTCGGTGATGCCGCCGGTGGGGCACAGCTTCAGTTCGGGAATCGGCCCGGCCACGCCCTTGATCATCGCCAGCCCGCCCACGGCGGTGGCCGGGAACAGCTTGCAGACCCGGAAGCCGCGCGCCAGCAGCGCCAGCAGTTCGGTGGGCGACGCAGCGCCCGGCACCACCGGCAACGGCGCCTTGGCCAGTGCGTCGGCCATGTGCGCCGGCGTACCCGGGGTCACCAGGAAGTCGGCGCCGACGTCGATGGCCTGGCGCATCTGCTCGACGGTCAGCACCGTGCCGGCGCCGACCACCACGTCGGGAAGCTCGCGCTTGAGCATGGACAGTGCTTCCATCGCCACCGGCGTGCGCAGGGTCAGTTCGATGGCCGGCAGGCCGCCTTCCAGCAACGCGGCGCTGACCGCGCGCGCCTGGTCTAGGGTATGGACGGTGACGACGGGCAGGATGCCGGCGGCGGTGAGTAGGTGTTCGGCGCGGTCCTGGTGCTGGGCAATGGTCATGGCGTTGTTCCGGTGGAGCGGGCCGCCGTGCGGCCCGTGGAGGTCAGGCGTCCTTGGCTTCGTGCGGGGCCGCAGCGGCGGCCGCATCGTGGCCGAGCTCGTACTCGGCATCGTATTCCCAGACGCCGCCATCGGGCCGCGCCGGTCCGCAGGAGATCGAGATGGCGCCCTGGTCGGCCGGGCCGACGATGCGGCGGTTCATCGCGAACAGGTTGCGGCCCAGGTCGTTGCCGGCCGGCGCGGTGTTGGCGGCGATGCCGCGCGCCGCCCATTCGGTGGCGTCCACCAGCACTTCCAGCGTGCCGGCCTCGCCGTCCAGGCGGACGATGTCGCCCTCGCGGACGCGGGCGATGGGGCCGCCGCGCGCGGCCTCGGGGGTGACGTGGATGGCGGCCGGGATCTTGCCCGAGGCACCGGACAGGCGGCCGTCGGTGACCAGCGCCACGCGGCGCCCCTGGTTCTGCAGCAGGCCCAGCAGCGGCGCCAGCGAGTGCAGTTCCGGCATGCCGTTCGCCCGCGGGCCCTGGTAGCGGACCACGGCGACGAAGTCCTGCGGCAGGGCGCCGGCGGCATGCAGCTTGTTCAGCGCCTGCGGCGCATCCACGACCACGGCCGGCGCTTCGATCGTGCGGTACTGCGGCTTCACCGCCGACAGCTTGATCAGCGAACTGCCGATGTTGCCCTTGAGCAGGCGCAGGCCGCCCTGGGCCTCGAACGGCTCGGCGGCCGGGCGCACCACCTCGGCATCGGCGCTCTGCGCGACGGCCGGCGCATAGACGACCTTGCCGTCGATCAGCCGCGGTTCCTGCGCGTAGGCGCGCATGCCGCCCTCGGCGATGGTCTGCAGGTCGTCATGCATCAGCCCGGCGTCCATCAGCTCGCGGAACACGAAGCCCGGACCGCCGGCAGCGGCGAAGCGGTTCACGTCGGCCTCGCCATTGGGATAGACGCGCGCCAGCAGCGGCACGGTCTGCGAGAGCTGGTCCATGTCGTCCCAGGTCAGCACGATGCCGGCCGCGCGCGCCACCGCGATCCAGTGGATGGTGTGGTTGGTCGAGCCGCCGGTGGCCATCAGCGCGACGACGGCATTGACGATGGCGCGCTCGTCGATCAGCCGGCCCAGTGGCCGGAAGTCGTCGCCCAGTGCGCAGATCTCCAGCGCGCGCGCGGTGGCGGCGCGGGTCAGCGCGTCGCGCAGCGGCAGTTCCGGGTTGACGAAGGAAGACCCCGGCAACTGCACGCCCATCGCCTCCAGCAGCACCTGGTTGGAGTTGGCGGTGCCGTAGAAGGTGCAGGTGCCCGGCGCATGGTAGGAGTCGGACTCGGCCTGCAGCAGTTCCTCGCGGGTCGCTTCGCCGGCGGCGTAGCGCTCGCGCACCTCGGCCTTCTTCTTGTTGGGAATGCCCGGGGTCATCGGCCCGGCCGGTACGAACACCGCCGGCAGGTGGCCGAACGCCAGCGCGCCGATCAGCAGGCCCGGCACGATCTTGTCGCACACGCCCAGGTGGATGGTGGCGTCGAACATGTCGTGGCTCAGCCCGATGGCGGTGGCCTGGGCGATGATGTCGCGCGAGAACAGCGACAGTTCCATGCCGCCGCGGCCCTGGGTGACGCCGTCGCACATCGCCGGTACGCCGCCGGCGACCTGTGCGGTGGCGCCGAGGTCGCGCGCGGCGTCGCGGATCAGCTGCGGGTAGTGCTCGAACGGCTGGTGCGCCGAGAGCATGTCGTTGTAGGCGGTGATGATGCCCAGATTGGGCGTCACGTCGCCGCGCAGCCGGCCCTTGTCGGTCGGGCCGCAGGCGGCGAAGGCGTGGGCCAGGTTGCCGCAGCTCAGGCGCGAACGGAACGGGCCTTCGCGCAGCGCGGCATCGATGCCCGCCAGGTAGGCCGCGCGCGACGGGGCGCTGCGCTGGACGATGCGTTCGGTGATGGCGTGGATTTTCGGATGCAGACTCATGGGCTACCAGCGATGGAGGATGGGCGGGCGGATGCCGCCTTTTGTCTGAATTCCCGCGTCCGGGACAGCGGGCATTGCGTGGGACCGGCCTCGCTCACGCGCACCAGTGCACGCGCAGCTTGGTGCCGGGCGCGTCGATGGCGGCCAGGATCGGGTAGCGGCGCACGTCGCCGGAGGCGAGTGCGGCCTCGAGCACCTCGAGCTTCTGCTTGCCGCGCAGCAGCAGCAGGCGGGTGCCGATGGAAGCCAGGCCGCGCGGGGTCAGGGTGATGCGCAGGTGCCAGTCCCTGGCGACCGGGCAGCCGCTGGCGTCCAGCGCCGCATACGGCTTGCTGCCCTGCAGGGCGCGTTCAAGATCGCGCGAACCGGGGAACAGCGAGGCGGTGTGGCCGTCGTTGCCCATGCCCAGCACCACCAGGCAGGCCGGCTGCGAATGCTCAGCCTGCAGGTTGGCGTCATGCACGCATTCGGCCAGCGATTTGCCCACGCGCACCAGCGGGTCGAAATGTGCGCCTTCGGCCTGGTTGAGGAAGCTGTGGCGCACCAGCCAGGCATTGCTGTCGCGGTCCTGCGGCGACAGCCAGCGTTCGTCGGCCAGGCCGACTTCCACGCGCGCCCATTCCAGCGGCTGCTCGGCCAGCATCTCGTACACCGGCGCCGGGGTGGTGCCGCCGGACAGCAGCATGCGCGCGCGGCCGCGCTGGGCGATCTCGTGGCCGAGGATCGTCGCCATTTCGCGGGCCACGCTTTCGGTCCACTCATCCTCGCCGGAATGGCGGACCAGGGTGAGGCGTTCGGAAAGGGTGCTCATGCGGATGCTCCAGTGGGGGCCTGCTCCAGGTCCAGCGCGTACGCGGCCGCGCCGAGCAGGCCGGGGCAGGGGTGGACGATGGCCAGCGAGGGCACCTGCGACAGCGTCGCGGTGAAGCGGCCCTTGTTCTCGAAGTGGCTGCGGAACCCGGAGTGCTGCAGTGGCCCGAGCAGCCGCGGCACCAGCCCGCCGGTCAGGAATACGCCATCCCAGGCGCCCTGCACCAGCACGGCATCGCCGGTGACGGCGCCGAAGATGTCCATGAACACCTCGATCGCGCGCAGGGCGACCGGATCGCCGGCCGCGGCGCGTTCGCTGACCTGCGGAGGCTGCAGCTCCCCCGGATCCAGGCCTGCGATCTCGCTCAGCGTGCGGTGCAGGTTGACCAGGCCGGGGCCGCAGATCAGGCGCTCGTTGGAGACGCGGCCGAACTGCTGGGTGAGGATCTCCAGGATGCGGATCTGCTCGGGCGTGGTCGGTGCGAAACTGGCATGGCCGCCTTCGGTCGCCAGCGGATAGCAGCGGCCATCGCGGACCAGCAGGCCGCCCACGCCGAGCCCGGTGCCCGGGCCGATCACGCAGTAGTTGCGTGGTGCCGACGGCGCGGCCGGCTGCCAGGTGGCGCCGCCGATCTGGACCACATCGGCCGGCCGCAGCAGGGCCACCGACATCGCCTGGGCGACGAAGTCGTTGATCAGGTGCAACCGGGACATGCCCAACTGCGCGGCGGTACGCGAGCGCGAGATCACCCAGGGATGGTTGGTGATGCGCGCCTCGTCGCCATCCACGCGTCCGGCGACGGCGAACACGCCGCTGCGCGCGGTGGCGCCGCGTTCCTGCAGATAGCAGGCGGCGGCATCGGCCAGCGACGGGAAGCGCGCCACCGGGTATTCACCGATGCTGCCCGGGTCCAGCGGCGTGGCGGCCGAGGTGTCGGCCAGCGCGAAGCGCGCATTGGTGCCGCCTATGTCGGCAACCAGTACGTGTTCCGCGGAACTGCTCACAGCTCGTTGTCCACGCGGTTGTCGGCGACGATGGCCGCTGGCAGGAACAGGTGCGCCTGGTCCGGGCCCCAGCTGCCGGCCGGGTAGGGTTCCATCGGCAGGTTGGCGGCCTTCCAGGCATCGCTGACGCTGTCGATCCAGGCCCAGGCCGCGCGCACCTCGTCGTCGCGCACGAACAGCGCGTGGTTGCCGTTGAATGCGTCCAGGAACAGGCGTTCGTAGGCGATGCGGCGGTGCAGGCCGGTCGGCACCGACAGCTCCAGTTCCAGCGGCTGCAGTTCCAGCGCGCCCCATTCCGGGCCGGCCAGCGAGCTCATCAGCCCCAGCTGGATGTTCTCCTGCGGCTGCAACTGGAAGGTCAGGCGGTTGGGCTGGGCATGGCGGCGGTCGGGACGTTCGAACAGCCAGTGCGTGACCGGCTTGAGGTTGACCTCGATGCGGGTGGTGCGCTCGGGCAGGCGCTTGCCGGTGACCAGGTGGAACGGCACGCCGGCCCAGCGCCAGTTGTCGATGTGCGCGGTGACGCCGACGAAGGTTTCGGCCTCGCTGCCTTCCGGCGGCTGGTAGGCCTGCGCCGGCTGGCCGTTGATGGTGCCGGCGGTATAGCGGCCGCGCACGCTGTCCTTGGCGGCATGGCGGGCGTCGAGCGGGCGCAGCGCGCGCAGCACCTTGACCTTCTCGTCGCGGATGCGGTCGGCCTCCAGCGAGGCCGGCGGCTCCATCGCCACCAGGCACAGCAGCTGCAGGATGTGGCTCTGCACCATGTCGCGCATCGCGCCGGAACGGGAGTAATACGAGTCGCGGCCGTCCACGCCGTCGCTCTCGGCCACCATGATGTGCACCGACTCGATGTAATTGCGGTTCCACACCGCTTCCAGCAGGGTATTGCCGAAGCGCAGCGCCATCAGGTTCTGCACTGCCGCCTTGCCCAGGTAGTGGTCGATGCGGAATACGCGGTCCTCGTCGATCAGCGCGCCGATCGACTGCAGGATTTCCTCGGCGCTGGTGCTGTCCGAGCCGATCGGCTTTTCCAGCATCAGCCGGTGCGGCGCGCTCAGTGCCCCGCCCAGGGCCAGGCCCTCGCAGGTGGAGATGTACAGGCCCGGGGGGATCGACAGGTAGCTCACGCAGCGGCGGCCGTTGAACTCGCGCACCGCGTCGGCGATCGAGGCGGGTGCGCGCAGGTCCACCGAGCGGTAGTCGATGCGCCGCAGCAGGTTGTTGATGTCGTCCTGGCTGGCCTGCGGCAGCGCCTGTTCCAGCCGCGGCCGCAGGATGTCGTGGAATTTTTCGGTGTCGTGCGGCGACAGGGCCATCGCGCGCACCCGGAAGTCCTCGGGGAGCAGGCCGTCGCCCAGCAGGCGCAGCAGGGAGGGGAAGAGATAGCGCTGGGCCAGATCGCCTGTGGCACCGAACAGGAGGAGGGTGTCGTGCATGGTCCGAGTTTCGTGGTCTGGTGACATCGTTGTCAATCGCCCTTCGCTATGTTCTGGTTGCTGTTCCGGTGAGGGTTCCGCGGCCTTCGGTCGCGCTTGTGCCGGCCCTGGACGAACGGGGCGGGGCAGGCTCGAATGGAGTGCGCCCCGGGCGCATGGAGGCGGGCCGGCATGGGCTTCCACGGGCGCTGCCGCGAACCGTTGATGGTGCCATGGGAAAACGTTTGCGTGGCAGAATGTTTCCACTGTATTCGTATTCGGGAGCGACCATCCCGGGGCGTTGGCGGCAGGCGTCGCCATCCACTTCGCCGGTCGCCGCGGTGCGATCGGAATGAATGAGGCAGACGATGGCGGACGTGCGGTTCGACGGGGTGCGCAAGGTCTACGACAACGGCCAGGTCGCCGTGCACGGGGCCAGTTTCGATATCGCCGACGGCGAGTTGATGGTCCTGGTGGGGCCGTCGGGCTGCGGCAAGTCCACCCTGCTGCGGATGGTGGCCGGGCTGGAGGAAATAAGCGCCGGCACATTGTCCATCGGCGGGCGCGTGGTCAACGACGTGGCGCCGAAAGACCGCGACATCGCCATGGTGTTCCAGAACTACGCGCTCTACCCGCACATGACCGTGGCCGAGAACCTGGCCTTCGGGCTGAAGCTGCGCGGGCACGACAAGGCCGAAATCGCGCGCCGCGTGCAGGCCGCCGCTGACATGCTGGGGCTGGACGGGATGCTCGACAAGCTGCCGCGGGCGATGTCCGGCGGCCAACGCCAGCGCGTGGCGCTGGGGCGCGCGCTGGTGCGCGAGCCGGCGGTGTTCCTGCTGGACGAGCCCTTGTCCAACCTCGATGCCAAGCTGCGCCACTCGGTGCGCACCGAGATCGCGCAGCTGCACCGCAAGCTGGGCACGACGATGATCTACGTCACCCACGACCAGGTCGAGGCGATGACCCTGGGGCAGCGCATCGTGGTGCTCAACGACGGGGTGATCCAGCAGATCGACACGCCGATGGCGCTGTACGAGCGGCCGGCCAACCTGTTCGTCGCCGGCTTCCTCGGCAGCCCGGCCATGAACACGCTCCGGGGAAGGCTGCAGGCTGCGACCGACGGGCGGTTCGAGCTGGACATGGGCGAGGGCCAGCGGATCCCGCTTGGCCGTCCCTCGATGGCGCCGGAATGGCTGGGGCGCGAGGTGGTGGTCGGCATCCGCCCGGAGCACCTGCAGCCGGGGGGCGGCGAGGCGGCGTTCGAGGCGCTCATCGAGAGCATCGAGCCGGTCGGCAACGAGATGTTCGTCAACCTGCGCCATGGCGTGCGGCCGCTGGTGATGCGGGTGCCGCCGCAGGCGCTGCCGGCGGCAGGCGAGGGGATCGGCGTGGCGGTCGTGCCCGCGGCCCTGCACTTCTTCGACGCGGCCAGCGGCCTGCGCCTGGAGCCCGGCGCGTAGCGGATCCGCTACGCGATGCCGGAAAGCCGTTCAGGCGGGAGGCTGCCGCTGGTGGGCAGCTTCATCAGCGCGCCAGTCCGTCGAGCAGGTCCAGGCGCTGGGCCTCTCCACTACCGATTTCCAGCACGCCATCGGCCAGCTCCAGTGGCAGCACGGCCAGCGCCAGCCTGCCGGCGCTGCTGGCGACGGTACCGACGCTGGTGCCGGCCTGGGTCACCGCGTCGCCGGCCGTACTGGCGATGGCCGTATGCAGCAACACCAGCGAGCGCTTGGCCTTGCCCAGGAAATGGGTGCGCGCCACGATTTCCTGGCCGGGGTAGCAGCCCTTCTTCACGCTGTAGGCCGACAGGCGATCCAGTCCGAGCTGTTGCGCCGTCCATTGTTCGCGCTGCGAGTCGTCCAGCCGCGGCAGCCCGAAGCGCAGGTCCGATTGGCGCCAGGCAAGCTCCGCCATCTCCTCGTACGGCGCGTTGCCGGCCTCTGCCAGGCGCAGCGTACGCGGGCGCGCCGCACTGCCGACGTCCAGTTCGATGGCGCCGTCCTCCAGGCGGGCGAGCGCCGCGCCGCGGGCGAGGGCGGGGGTATCGAAGGCGGCCTCGACGGCGAGCGTGCCGGCAGGCGCCAGGTTCAGCTTGCGCCTGAATACGAAGCGCCGCAGTTGTTCGGCCATCGCCTCGGCGCCGCCATCGTGGCAGATCAGCAGCAGATGCTCCGGGTCCATGCGCAGCAGCTGGAATACCGCCAGCACGCGCCCCTTGGCGGTCAGCCAGGCATTCCATTGCCAATGGCCGTCGGCCAGCGACGCCACGTCGTTGGCGAACTGGGCCTGGGCGAAAGCGAACGCGTCCGGGCCGGAAAGGCCCAGCACCTGGGGCTGGCGCAGTGTGCGCAAACCGCTGAAAAGAGGGGCGAGGTTGTCAGACACGTGAACGGGGACTAAAATTTGTGCGTTGCGAGACCGATCATGATAGGCCAAACAACCCCCACTCCCGAGGACGGAACCGAAACCCTGCCGGAACCGGAGAAGCAGCCGCTTCCCGATGCCGGATCGGTCCCGCAGGAAATCGGCGGACGCGGCGGACTCGATCCGGTGCGCTACGGCGATTGGGAGAAAAACGGTCGCTGCATCGATTTCTGAGCAGCGTCAGCCAACGCGGCAACCGCCGCCCAGCCGAGATAACGAGTCAGCGAATGGCGAACAGACCCCGCCCCCTTTCTCCGCACCTGCAGGTGTATCGCTGGCAGATCCAGATGGCCACCTCGATCCTGCATCGAGCCAGCGGCATCGTTCTGTCCGTCGGAGCCCTGATCATTGCCGGCGGCCTGCTCGCCCTGATGATGGGCCCCGAGTCCTGGAACTGCTTCACCACCCACGCCGGCGCGTGGTACGGCAAGGTGATCCTGTTCGGCTGGACCTGGTGCTTCGCCTACCACCTGTGCAACGGCATCCGCCACATCGTCCAGGACTTCGCCATCGGCTACAGCAAGCCGGCCTTCATCCGCAGCAGCTGGCTGTCGGTGATCGCCTCGCTGGTCATCACCGCGCTGGTCTGGGCCTACGTCTGCTGCTTCGGAGGCGCCGCATGAGCAATTTCCGCACCCCCCTGAAGAACGCGCGCGGCCTGGGCAGCGCCAAGTCCGGCACCATCCACTTCATCCACCAGCGCCTGACCGCCACCGCGCTGGTCGCGCTGACCCTGTGGTTCCTGTGCTTCGTGCTGAGCCTGATCGGCGCCGACTACGTCACCGCCGTCACCGCCGTGGCCAAGCCGTGGAACGCGATCGCGCTGGTCGGCTTCCTGGTCGCCATGTTCTGGCACGCGCAGCTCGGCCTGCAGGTCGTGCTCGAGGACTACATCCACAATTCGCTGATGGCGCTGGCCCTGCAGACCACGGTCAAGTTCGTCGCCGTGCTCGGCGCAATCGTCAGCATCTTCGCGGTCGCCCGCGTCGCGCTTGGGAACTGATACATGTCCGCTTACAACATCACTGAACACAAGGTCGACATGGTGGTCGTCGGCGCCGGCGGCGCCGGCCTGCGCGCGACCTTCGGCTTGGCCCAGAAGGGCCTGCAGACCGTCTGCATCACCAAGGTCTTCCCGACCCGCTCGCACACCGTGGCGGCGCAGGGCGGCATCTCCGCCGCGCTGGGCAACATGGGCGAGGACGACTGGCGCTACCACTTCTACGACACCATCAAGGGCTCGGACTGGCTGGGCGACCAGGACGCCATCGAGTACATGGTGCGCGAGGCGATCCCGGCGATCATCGAGCTGGAACACTACGGCGTGCCGTTCAGCCGCACCGAGGACGGCAAGATCTACCAGCGCCCGTTCGGCGGCATGACCACCAAGTACGGCGAAGGCCCGTCCGCGCAGCGCACCTGCGCCGCGGCCGACCGTACCGGCCACGCCATGCTGCACACGCTGTACCAGCAGTCGCTGGCGCACAACGCGCAGTTCATGATCGAGTACTTCGCGCTGGACCTGATCTTCGACGAAGAGGGCGTCTGCCGCGGCGTGCTGGCGCTGGACATGGCCGAGGGCACCCTGCACCTGTTCCGCGCCCATGGCGTGGTGCTGGCCACCGGCGGCTACGGGCGCGCCTACTTCAGCGCCACCTCGGCGCACACCTGCACCGGCGACGGCGGCGGCCTCGTGGCCCGCGCCGGCCTGCCGCTGCAGGACATGGAGTTCGTGCAGTTCCACCCGACCGGCATCTACGGCGCCGGCTGCCTGATCACCGAGGGCGTGCGCGGCGAAGGCGGCATCCTGCGCAACAGCAGCGGCGAGCGCTTCATGGAGCGCTACGCGCCGCACTACAAGGACCTGGCCTCGCGCGACGTGGTGTCGCGCTCGATGACCATCGAGATCCGCGAAGGCCGCGGCGTCGGGGAGCACAAGGACCACATCCTGCTCGACCTGACCCACCTGGGCCCGGGCGTGATCGACGAGAAGCTGCCGGGCATCGCCGAGAGCGCCCGTATCTTCGCCGGCGTCGACGTGCACAAGCAGCCGATCCCGGTCATCCCGACCGTGCACTACAACATGGGCGGCATCCCGACCAACTACCACGGCGAAGTCGTGCGCAAGGTCGGCGACAACCCCGATGCGGTGGTGCCAGGCCTGTACGCCATCGGCGAAGCGGCCTGCGTGTCGGTGCACGGCGCCAACCGCCTGGGCTCCAACTCGCTGCTCGACCTGGTGGTGTTCGGCCGCGCGGTGGCCAACCGCTGCGCCGAGACGATCAAGCCGGGCGCGCCGCACAAGACCCTGGCCTCCGACGTCTGCGACAAGGCGCTGGGCCTGCTGGACAAGCTGCGCCACGCCAACGGCGACACCCCCACCGCGGTCATCCGCGACCGCATGCAGCGCACGATGCAGGCCGACGCCGCCGTGTTCCGCACCAGCAAGTCGCTGGCCGAGGGCTGCGGGAAGATGGCCGAAGTGTTCGATTCGTTCCAGGACGTGAAGGTCTCCGACCGTTCGCTGGTCTGGAACTCGGACCTGATCGAGACCTACGAGCTGAACAACCTGCTGCTCAATGCCGTGGCCACCATCAACTCGGCCGAGCAGCGCAAGGAAAGCCGTGGCGCGCACGCCCACGAGGACTATCCGGAGCGCGACGACGCCAACTGGATGAAGCACACGCTGGTCACCGTCGACGACAAGGGCAAGTGCAGCTTCGACTACCGTCCGGTGCACATGTACACGCTCACCGACGATGTCGCCGTCGTGCCGCCGAAGCCGCGCGTCTACTGATCCGGGGAACCTACGAACATGGCTGAATTTGCACTCCCGAAGAACTCCCGGGTCACCCAGGGCAAGCACTTCCCCGTCAAGGGCGGCGGCAAGAACGTGCGCACCTTCAAGATCTACCGCTGGAGCCCGGACGACGACCAGAACCCGCGTACCGACACCTACGAGGTCGACCTCGATGCGTGCGGCCCGATGGTCCTGGACGCGCTGATCAAGATCAAGAACGAGATCGATCCGACCCTGACCTTCCGCCGTTCCTGCCGCGAAGGCATCTGCGGTTCGTGCGCGATGAACATCGACGGCACCAACACGCTGGCCTGCACCCGCGCCATCAGCGACTGCGCCAAGGCCGAAGTGCCGATCTACCCGCTGCCGCACATGGAAGTGGTCAAGGACCTGGTGCCGGACCTGACCCACTTCTACGCGCAGTACGCCTCGATCAAGCCGTGGATCCGCACCCAGACCCCGGCGCCGCCGGACCGCGAGCGCCTGCAGTCGCCGGAAGACCGCAAGAAGCTCGACGGCCTGTACGAATGCATCCTGTGCGCCTGCTGCTCGACCAGCTGCCCGAGCTACTGGTGGAACGGCGAGCGTTACCTGGGCCCGGCGATCCTGCTGCAGGCCTACCGCTGGATCATCGACTCGCGTGACGAGGACACCGGTGCGCGCCTGGACGATCTGGAAGATCCGTTCAAGCTGTACCGTTGCCACACCATCATGAACTGCGCCCGGACCTGCCCCAAGGGACTGAACCCGGCGCTGGCGATCGCCGAGATCAAGAAGCTGATGATGGCGCGCCGCGCCTGATGCGCCGGTTTTCGCGATGCCCCGCGCATCGCGGCCATGGCGGCACCGGTCCTTCGGGCCGGTGCCGTTTTCGTTTCCGCCGCGACGAGGTCGTGGCATCGGCAGGTGAGCGATGAGCCCCGAAGACGAAATCGAACTGAAGAAACTGCGCTGGCGCTGCCGGCGCGGCATGCGCGAACTGGACCAGCTGTTCGGCCGTTATCTCGACCAGCGCTGGGGGCAGGCGCCGACGGTCGAACGCGCGGTTTTCCTGCAGCTTCTGGAAACCGAAGACGACAAGCTGTGGCGCTGGTCCATGGGCTACGAGGCCTGTCCCGATGCGCAGCAGGCCACCCTGCTGGAGTACATCCGCTCCCTTCCGCTGTGAGTGGCGGCCTTCGCGCTGGCAGGCCGGCGCCCTGCTGCTGCTCGGCCTGCTGGCCGCCGTCGCGCTGCTGAACTGCGAGCTGGAAGATACGATCGCCTGGCCGGCCGCGCTGCTGGTCTCCTGCTGGGGGCTGCGCGCGGCGCGGCATGGATTGGGCCAACCGGCCCGGCAGCTGCTGGTTCCGCCGGCGCCGGCCCCGGCCAGCCTCGATGGCATGGCGGTCGACGCGCTGGAGCTGCTGGAACGCGGCCCGCTGCTGGTGCTGCGCTGGCGCAAGGGGAAGCGGCGCGGGCAACTGCTGTTCTGGCCGGACACGCTGCCACGCGCACGGCGACGTGAACTGCGACTGGCCGTGCGCGCCGGCGCCGTTTCCCGTTAGCGGGCGGGGATGGCAACATGGCGCCACTCCACCGGCACACGCGCATGTTCAGACCCTTACCCGTCGCAATCGGATTGCGTTACCTGCGGGCCAAGCGCCGCAACGGTTTCATCTCCTTCATTTCCATGGCATCGATCCTCGGCATCGCGCTCGGGGTGACGGTGCTGATCACCACGCTGGCGGTGATGAGCGGTTTCCAGAAGGAAATCCGCGACCGCCTGCTGCAGATGTCGGCCCACGCGACTGTCAGCGCCGATGGGGAGCCGATGGGCAACTGGCAGCACGCGGTGGACGTGGCCATGCGTGACCCGCGCGTGGCCGGCGCCGCGCCCTACATCGAGATCCAGGGCATGCTGGCGGGGCCGCGCGTGCAGGGAGCGATCGTGCAGGGCGTCGATCCGGCGCTGGAGCCGAAGGTGTCGGTGCTGGGCGAGAAGATGCAGAAGGGCTCGCTGGACAGCCTGCAACCGGGTGAATTCAACATCCTGCTCGGCAAGGAACTGGCGGTATGGCTGGGCGTGGACGTGGGCGACAGCGTGGTGGCGACGCTGGCCGAGATCCAGGGTACCCCGGTCGGCGCGATGGCGCGGACCAAGCGCTTCAAGGTCAGCGGCATCTTCGAGGCCGGCTCCAACGAAGTCGATCGTGGCGTGGCCTTCGTCAACATGCAGGACCTGGAGCGGGTGCTGCGGGTGGACGGGGTGACCGGCGTGCGCCTGAAGCTGCACGACATGGACCAGGCCTATACCGTGGCGCGGGACCTGGCCCTGAACCTGGAGGGCTATTACCGGGTCAGCGACTGGACCCAGGAGAACGCCAACCTCTACCACTCGCTGCGCATGGAAAAGACGGTGATGGGCATCCTGCTGTCGCTGATCGTGGCCATGGGCGCGTTCAACCTGGTGTCCTCGCAGGTGATGCTGGTCACCGACAAGCAGGCCGACATCGCCATCCTGCGCACGCTCGGGTTGACGCCGGGCGGGGTGATGCAGGTGTTCATGGTGCAGGGCAGCCTGATCGGGCTGATGGGCACGGTGGCCGGCGTGATCGGCGGCATCAGCCTGACGCTCAACCTCGAGCGCATCCTCGGCCTGATCGAGTCGGCCTTCGACATCAAGCTGCTGCCGGAGGACGTGTACTACATCACCGGCCTGCCGACCGACATGCAGACCGGCGATATCGTGGTGATCACCGCGGTGGCGCTGCTGATGAGTTTCCTGGCAACGCTGTATCCGGCCTGGCGCGCGGCGCGCACCCAGCCGGCGGAGGCGCTGCGCTATGAGTGAGAACGCAAGCATGGAATCTGTGATCCGCGCCGAAGGGCTGGCCAAGACCTACGCCGAAGGGCGCATGCAGACGCCGGTGTTCGACGGGCTGGAGCTGGACATCCGGGCGGGCGAGACCGTGGCGATCGTCGGCGCTTCGGGCGCGGGCAAGAGCACGCTGCTGCACCTGCTCGGGGGATTGGATACGCCCAGCGCGGGCGAGGTCTATGTGGCGGGGCAGAAGATGTCGGCCCTGTCCGATGCCGAGCGCGGGCGCCTGCGCAACAGTTCGCTGGGCTTCGTCTACCAGTTCCACCACCTGCTGCCGGAATTCACCGCGCTGGAAAACGTGATGATGCCGCTGTTGCTGGGCGAGGAGGGGGGGCGTGATTACAGTCGCGGCTGGGTGGCATCCTGCGTGGCGCTTGTCTGCTTCGCCACGCTGGCGTCGGTCAGGAGCGGGCACTGGATTTTCCTGTGGCTTGCCCTGGGCCTGTTGCTGGCCGGGCTGCTTGGGAAGGGGCTCGTCGCGTACTGGAGCGGGCGAAGGAAGGTCGCCGCCGCCCGTCGACGGGCGACCGAGATGCTGGAGGCCGTGGGGCTGGGGCATCGCCTGCAGCACAAGCCCGGCGAACTGTCCGGCGGCGAGCGCCAGCGCGCCGCCGTGGCGCGTGCGCTGGTCAACAATCCGGCCTGTGTTCTGGGCGACGAACCCACCGGCAACCTCGATGACAAGACCGCGGCGACGGTGTTCGAACTGATGCTGGAATTGAACCGCAGGCATCGCACCAGCCTGGTGCTGGTGACCCACGACCGCAGCCTGGCCCGCAAGCTGGACCGGGTGCTGGAGCTGCGTGGGGCGCGCCTGCATCCGCTGGACCCTGCCGAGGTTTGATGGGGCCCGCATCCTGCGTGGGGCGGGCCGATTCCGATCCGGCATGCAGGCTGAACAGGCGCCGGACTGTCGCTTGCGCCTCACGGGGCGGGGTGCAAGATGACGGCGTATTCCCCAACAGGAGGTGTGTCGTGAAACGTCTGGCAATTGCTCTATTCGCCGCGGCTGCCCTGGCCGGCTGCGCCACCACCGGCAAGCTGTCCAGCAGCGAGCGGCTGGAACTGTACCGCGCCCATGCCGGGGCGCCCGTCAGGGATTTCCAGTACTTCGGTTCGCTCAACGGCTGGACCGAACTCGGCGACAGCGCGCTGGCGGTCTGGACCAAGCCCAGCGAAGCCTGGCTGCTGAGCCTGAGCGGCCCGTGCATGGATCTTTCCTATGCGCCGGCGATCGGCGTGACCAGCATGATGGGCCGGGTATCGGCGAAGTTCGACCGGGTGATCGTGCGCAGCGGAAGTCCCGGCATGGCGCCGATCCCGTGCCGGATCGACAGCATCCAGCCGCTGGACGTGAAGGCGTTGCGCGCCTCGGAAAAAGAACTGCGCGACGCCAAGGTCGAGGCGCGTGCCGAGGACCAGGGCAGCGGCGGCAACTGACGTCGCCGTGGTCGGTAGTGCGCAGAGGGCGGGCGGCTGGAGACAGCGCCCGCCCTTGTCGTTCAGGGGGCTTCGGGCGCGACGTAGCCGGCCGGCTTTTCCGCGCCGCCGCCGAACAGGAACTTGACCAGTTCTTCCTCCAGGAACGCGCGGTGCTTCGGGTCGCGCGGCGAGAGCCGGTTCTCGTTGATCAGCATGGTCTGGTGCGCCAGCCATGCCGCCCAGGCCTGCTTGCCGACGTTGGCGAAGATGCGCTGGCCCAGTTCGCCGGGGTAAGGCACGAAATCCAGGCCTTCGGTTTCGCGTTGTTGGTACTGGCAGAAGACGGAGCGGGACATGCGGTGTTCCTGTCGATGAAGCGGGCCGCCGTCAGTGGCGGTCGAGCAGCTTGCGGATCGGTGCCGGCAGGCCCAGCGAAGCCAGGTCGGCGCGGGCGACCCAGCGCAGGCCGTCATTGTCGCCCACCCGCGCGCGCAGGGCGACCTTGCGCAGGTGCAGCGGCTGCAGGTGCAGGCGGTAGTGGCTGAAGGTGTGGACGATCGGCGGCAGTTCGCTGGCGCCGTCGTAGTCGCCCTCGATGTTGCCGGCAAACCACGTGCGCAGGTCGGCATCGGTATCGGCCTGCGGCAGCGTCCACAGCGAGGCCCAGATGCCGGTGGGCGGCCGCCGGCACAGCAGGATGCGGCCTTGCGCGTCTTCCAGCAGCAGGGCGCTGGCCTCGCGCTCGGGCAACACCTTGCCGGGCTTGGGCGTGGGCAGCGAATCCACCCGCCCCTGCGCATGCGCCGCGCAGCTTTCCTGCAACGGGCACAGGATGCAGGCCGGGTTGGCGCGGGTGCACAGCGTGGCGCCGAAATCCATCTGCGCCTGCGTCCAGTCGGCCATGCGCCCTTGAGGCACATCGGCCACATGCTGCGCGGCCAGCGCCCACAGCGGCTTCTCCACGGCGGGCAGGCCCGGATGGCCGGAGATGCCGTGGTAGCGTGTCAACACGCGTTTGACGTTGCCGTCGAGGATCGGGAACGGGTCGTTCCAGGCCTGGCTGAGGATGGCGCCGGCGGTGCTGCGGCCGATGCCGGGCAGCGCCAGCAGGGCGTCCAGGTCGCGCGGCAGGTCGCCGCCATGCAGTTCGACGCAGCGCCGGGCCGCGGCATGCAGGTTGCGCGCACGGGCGTAGTAGCCCAGTCCGGCCCAGTGCGCCATCAGCGTGTCGTTGTCGGCCGCCGCCAGGTCGGGCAGGGTCGGGAACGACTGCACGAAGCGCAGGAAGTAGGGAATGACCGTGGCGACCTGGGTCTGCTGCAGCATGATCTCCGACAGCCACACCCGGTATGGCGTGCGCGGATGCTGCCAGGGCAGGTCGTGGCGGCCGTGGTGTTCGAACCAGGCGAGCAGGCGGGTGGCGAAAGTGTCGAGAGGCTGGCGCATGGCGGGCATCGTGGCGGTAGCGTCGCAGGAGCGGCTTCAGCCGCGAGGGGGCCCTACCGGGGAAGCTCCTTCGCGATTGAAGCCGCTCTACGGAAGCGAGCGGTGTTCAGGCGCCCAGCGCCTCCGGCAGCAGCGCGTCGACGAAGGCTTCCGGATCGAACACGCGCAGGTCCTCCGGGCGTTCGCCGATGCCGGCGAAGCGGATCGGGATGCCGAACTCGCGCGCCAGCGCGAACACCACGCCGCCCTTGGCCGTGCCGTCCAGCTTGGTCACGACCAGGCCGGTGACGCCGGCGGCGGCATGGAACTGGCGCAACTGGTTCAATGCGTTCTGGCCGGTGGTGCCGTCGATCACCATCAGCACCTCGTGCGGTGCGGTGTCGTCGATCTTGCCGAGCACGCGACGGATCTTGCTCAGCTCGTTCATCAGCCCGGTCTGGGTATGCAGACGGCCGGCGGTATCGGCGATCAGCACGCTGGTGCCGCGCGCCTTGCCAGCCTGCAATGCGTCGAATGCGACCGAGGCCGCGTCGGCGTTCTGGCCCTGGGCGACCACGGCCACGCCGTTGCGCTCGCCCCAGATCTGCAACTGGGCGACGGCGGCGGCACGGAAGGTGTCACCGGCGGCCAGCATCAGGCTGTGGCCCTGGTCCTTGAAGCGCTTGGCCAGCTTGCCGATGGTGGTGGTCTTGCCGACGCCGTTGACGCCGACGGTGAGGATCACGAAGGGTTTGGCGTTGGCGTCGATCACCAGCGGCTTGGCCACCGGCTGCAGCAGCGCGATCAGGTCGGCGCGCAGCGCGGCCAGCAGCGCGTTGGCGTCGGCGAACTCGCGCGACTTCATGCGCCTGCGCAGGTCTTCGACCAGCGCAGTGGTGGCGGGGACACCTACGTCGGCGGTCAACAGCGCGGTCTCGATCTCGTCGAGCAGGTCGTCGTCCAGCCGTGGGTTGCGCGAGAACAGGCCGCCGAAACTGCGGGCGAAGGCGCTGTTGCGCAGGCGGTCGCGCCAGCCGGTCTTGCCGGCCGGAGCCGCCGGTGCGGCATTGGCGGGGATCAGGCCGGCATCGCTTTCCGGTACGGCCGCCGCGGCTTCCACCTGGGCGGCGGCTGGGGCAGGCTCGAAAGAGGCGGGCTCGGGAGCTGCGGGCGCTTCCACCGGCTCCGCGCTGTCGGCGGGGGCCGTATCGATGACTTCCGTGGACGGCGCCTGCTGTTCGGCGGGCGAGGGGATGGCGGAGGTCAGCTCCTCGGCGCTGAACTGCGGGGGCTTGCCGGCCGCAGGGGCGTCCTGGGGCTTCTTGCGACGGAAAAAACTGAGCATGGATGAGAAAAACCGGGGCAGGGGCACATGCTACCACCGGCGTCGGGGCCGGCCGGTCCGCAGGGCCGTGAAACAGCTAAAGTCGGCGCATTGCCGGCCGATGTCGTGGCATGAACGCGATTTCCTCCATTGCCGCCTCCGGCATGCGCACAGCCGTCATGGGCGTGCGCGTGGCCGCGCAGAACATCGCCGTGCAGCCGGTACCGCCGGTGGGGCCGCGGCAGGTGCTGGCCGTGCAGGCCCTTCCCGGCGGCGGCGCCAGCGCACAGGTGACGACGGGCGGGGAAGCCCCGGACATGGTCGCCGACCTGCTGGCGGCCAGGACCTATGAAATGGCCTTTGCCGCCAATGCGGTGGTGATCCGGCGCAACGACGAGATGCTGGGGACGCTGTTCGACGCGTTCGCGTGACCGGTCGCCACCGGCGCGGCGGAATCCAGCCCGGGCAAGCCTCCGGCCACCCGCATCCGACGTGCAACCACGTAGGAGCGGCTTCAGCCGCGTGGGGCATTCGCATGAACCCCCATCGCGGCTGAAGCC
>NZ_JASCOS010000200.1:0-3909 GCF_029959705.1 Stenotrophomonas sp. PS02297
GCCCGTAGGCCGCTCTTCCATGTCCGCCGCACGAGGCGGTTGCTATCCTGTGGCGCATGACTTCTCCCTCTCCCGAAAACGCACATTCCCCCTCCATCGGCCTGGTCGGCTTCGACGGCGACGACACGCTCTGGAAGAGCGAGGATTATTACCGCCAGGCCGAGCAGGATTTCGAATCAGTCCTCGGTCACTACATCGACCTGCACGATGCCGGCACCGCGCAGCATCTGCTCAAGGTGGAGCGGCGCAACCTGGCGGTGTTCGGCTACGGCGCCAAGGGCATGACCCTGTCGATGATCGAAGCCGCCATCGAACTGACCGACGAACGCATCTCCGCCGCGCACCTGCGCCAGATCGTGGAGATCGGCCGGCGCACCCTGCAGCATCCGGTCGACGTGATCGACGGCGTGCGCGAGGCGGTGACCGCCATCGCCGCGCGCTGGCCGGTGGTGCTGATCACCAAGGGCGATCTGTTCCACCAGGAGCAGAAGATCGAACGCTCCGGGTTGCGCGACCTGTTCCCGCGCATCGAGATCGTCTCGGAGAAGGACCCGTCCACCTACGCGCGGGTGCTGGCCGAATTCGACCTGCCCGCCGACCGCTTCGTGATGGTCGGCAACTCGCTGCGCTCGGACATCGAGCCGGTTCTGGCGCTCGGTGGCTGGGGCGTGCACACCCCGTATGCGGTCACCTGGGCGCACGAGGCCGAACACGGCGTCTCCAGCGACGAGCCGCGCCTGCGCCTGGCCGATACCGCCTGGCAGTGGCCGGACGCGGTGGCGGCGATTGAAGCCGGGAACCAGTGATGGGCAGCGGGGGGCGGGCAAAGGCAAGGGCGAAGTGGCTGCGCTGCTGCTTTTCTTTCCTCCTCGTCCCTCTCCACGCGTTCCTCGCCCTTTCCGCTGTGGCATGGGCACAGGAGCCCGCCGCCCCTCCCGCCGCTGCCGCCTATGAGCCGGGCACCGGCGATGCCTGGCTCGACCGGCAGCTGGCCGACGTCAACCTGTACGCGGCGCGCTATCCCGACGCCTTCATCGACGAAGTGGTGCGTTACGGCGGCGCGCGGCGCGGTTATGTCGAGGCGCTGATGCAGCAGCACGGCTGGGCGGCCGGAGACATCTGGTTCGCCTGTTTCTGGGGCCAGGCCATCGACGCCGGTTGCCGCGAACCGGTGCAGGCCCGCACCCGGCACCCGGGCGAGGGCTGGAAGGCCGTGGTGGAAAGCCTGCCGGTGGCGCCGCACAACCTGCACTGGCGCGCGGTGCGCCACGCGCTGGTCGCCAGCTACGATCACTGGGACCGGCCGGTCCGGCTGGACGCGCTGTTGCAGCGTCAGCTCGGCGATCGCGCGCAGCGCGACGCAGCGGCCCGCGAGCGCGATTGAGCGGCCGATCCGCGGCCCAGCCGCGGAAGCGGGACGCGCGGCCACCGCCGTTGCGTGCAGAAGTACGGGGCCGCGGAGCGCCGGCTCCGGCCATGGCTCCGTTCCTCCTCGCGGTGGAGGACGGAAGTAACGAATGCAATGGATGACCCCATGGCCCCATCCGGGCGAAAATGGCGGCTTTCCCCCTGCCACGCCGTGCGCCCCGCCATGAACGCCGACCGTTTCGTTTCCGCCGACCAAATCCGCAGCCTGTTCTCGCAGGCGATGTCGCACATGTACCGCACCGAAGTGCCGTTGTACGGCACCCTCGTGGAACTGGTGGGCGAGGTCAACGCCGGCGTGCTGGCCGCCCAGCCGGAACTGGCCGCGCAGATGGAGCGCAGCGGCGAGCGCGAGCGCCTGGACGTGGAACGCCATGGCGCGATCCGCGTCGGCACCGCGCAGGAGCTGTCCACGCTGCGGCGTCTGTTCGCGGTGATGGGCATGCAGCCGGTGGGGTACTACGACCTGTCGGTGGCCGGCGTGCCGGTGCATTCCACCGCGTTCCGCCCGGTCGATGGCGAATCGTTGAACCGCAATCCGTTCCGCGTGTTCACCTCGCTGCTGCGGTTGGAGCTGATCGAAGACGAAGCGCTGCGCGCGCAGGCCGCGGACATCCTGTCGCGCCGCGATATCTTCACCCCGGGCGTGCTGCAGCTGATCGAACAGTGCGAACGCGACGGCGGCCTGTCCGATGGGGACGCCTGGCGCTTCGTGGTCGAGGCGCTGGAGACCTTCCGCTGGCACAACGAGGCCACCGTGTCGCTGGCCACCTACCACGCGCTGCACGGCGCGCACCGGCTGGTGGCCGACGTGGTCAGTTTCCGCGGCCCGCATATCAACCACCTGACCCCGCGCACGCTCGACATCGATGCCGCGCAGGCGTCGATGCATGCGCGCGGCCTGGCTGCCAAGGCGGTGATCGAAGGCCCGCCGCGCCGCGCCTGCCCGATCCTGCTGCGCCAGACCAGCTTCAAGGCGCTGGAGGAACTGGTGCATTTCCCCTCGGGCGAAGACAACGCCGCCGGCACGCACACGGCGCGCTTCGGCGAGATCGAGCAGCGCGGCCTGGCCCTGACCCCGAAGGGCCGCGCGCTGTACGACACCCTGCTGGCGCAGGCGCGCGACAACGGCGGTGCGGGCAGCACCGGCGGCGACTACGCACAGCGCCTGCAGGCTGCGTTCGCCGGCTTCCCCGACGACCACGCCACCCTGCGCCGCGAAGGCCTGGGGTATTACCGCTACGTACTGACCGACGCCGGCCGCATCACGCCGGCGGCCGAGCGCGCTTTGCCGGCCGAGGTGTTGATCGAGCGTGGGTTGGCCAGCGCCGAACCCATCATCTACGAGGACTTCCTGCCGGTCAGTGCGGCGGGCATCTTCCAGTCCAACCTCGGCGGCGAGGAGCAGCGCGCCTATGCGGCGCGCGCCAACCGCGATGCGTTCGAGCAGGCGCTGGGGGCGACGGTGGCGGATGAGTTCGCGATCTACGAGCGCCTGCAGGCGGAGTCGCTGGCGCAGTTGGCGGCCTGATCCGCATGTAGGGCGAGCCCGGCGCCCGCGGCGCGTAGCAGCGGGGCTTGCCGCGCCGGCTCCTGCTGTTGTCTTGGCTTTTGCTCTTCTGGAGACCCCTTCCGTCGCTGCGGAAGGGAGCCCGGAGGGCAACAGCCAACAGCAACAGCCCAATCACGGCAACGGTCGGTGCGCGTGTCGTACCGCTGCCGCAAGCGACCAGCCGTGCGGCTGGCTGTCCTTATTCCTGCCGCAACGCCGCGATCGGATCCAGCTGCGCAGCCTGGCGTGCCGGATAGACGCCGAAGGCCAGGCCGACCAGGGCGCAGAATCCAGCCGAGAGCAGCACCGGCAGCAGCGCCCAGGCCACCTGCCAGCCGGCGAAGGCGGCGATCAGGTAGGCCAGTGCCGCGCCGAACAGCAGGCCCAGCAGCGCGCCGGCAATGCAGATCACGCTGGCCTCGCGCAGGAACTGCGCCACCACGTCGTTGCGGCGCGCGCCGAGCGCGCGCAGCAGGCCGATCTCGCGCCGCCGCTCCAGCACGTTGGCGAGCATGATGTTCATGATGCCGATGCCGCCGACCAGCAGGCTGACGCCGGCGATGGCGCCCATCACCACCTGGAAGATGCGTTGCGTCTTCTGGTGCTGCTGGAACAACTGCTGCGGCACCACCAGCTGGTAGTCGGCGACGCCGGCATGGCGCTGGTCGAGCACCGCCGACAGCACGCCGGCGCCGGCGGCCAGTTTGTCGGGCGTGTCCAGGCGCAGCAGGAAACGGTCGATGGGCTCTTCGCGCGGCTGGAAACGGAAGCGCGCCTGCGCGCTGGCCAGCGGCACGAATACCCGGTTGCTTTCCGAACCGAGCTGCACGCCTTCGAAATCGCGCTTGCCCAGGTCGCGGGGGGGGGGCCCCCCCCCCCCCTCCCCCCCGCCAAGCTTGGCCTTGAGCCGGGGGCGGATTAAACACAGAAGC
>NZ_JASCOS010000201.1:0-3668 GCF_029959705.1 Stenotrophomonas sp. PS02297
GGGGGGGGCAGGGGGGGCCCAACCCTAACCCGAAAAAAACCCCCGCGGGGCGAGCCCGGGCGTCCGCGTTTTCAGGTGTGCTCGACCGTACTGGTCTCGTCGCGTTTCTCGCGCGGCGGCAGCGGCGCGTCGCCATGCACCAGGAACCAGACGTTCTCGGCGATGTTGGTGGCGTGGTCGCCGATGCGCTCAAGGTTCTTGGCCATGAACAGCAGGTGCGTGCACGGGGTGATGTTGCGCGGGTCTTCCATCATGTAGGTGAGCAGCTCGCGGAACAGCGCGGTGTACTGCGCGTCCAGCCGGGCATCGTCCTGGCGCAGCGCCAGCGCCGCGTCGGTGTCGTTGTCGCGGTAGGCCTCCAGCGCGCGCCGCACCTGCTGCGCGGCGAGCCGGCCGAGGGCGCGCAGGCCCTGGATCTGCGGCATCGGCGGCACCGTGGCCAGGGCGATGGAGCGCTTGGCGACGTTGGCGGCGTAATCGCCGATGCGCTCGATGTCGGCCGGGATGCGCAGCCCGGCGAGGATCTCGCGCAGGTCGCGCGCCATCGGGCCGCGCAGCGCCAGGCGCATCACGTCGTGGCTGATCTGCTGTTCCAGCGCGTCGATGGCCTCGTCGTTGGCGATGATGCGGCGCGCGGCGCTCTCGTCGCGGCGCTCGATCACGTCCAGTGCGGCCTCGAGCTGGGCGACGGACATCTCGCCCATGCGCACGATCTCGGCCACCAGGCGGTGCTGTTCTTCGTCGTAGCTTTTCACGATGTGGTCGTTGGGATGGGTGTTCATGGGCGTCTCTGGGCTATGACGGAAGCGGGAGTGCGGAAGGCCGCTTGTTCGAGGGGGGCCGTATCGGCAATGGGTTCATTCCGGCCGTGGCGCCGGCATCGTCCGATCGCGGGCGGAACGCACGCTGCGGCGCTGCCGATGGGGCATCGGCCAGGCGCGACCCATCACCCGAAGCGGCCGGTGATGTAATCCTCGGTCTGCTGCCTGGACGGGTTGGAGAAGATCACGTCGGTGCGGTCGTGTTCGATCAGGTCGCCCAGGTACATGAAGGCGGTGTAGTCGGACACGCGCGCGGCCTGCTGCATGTTGTGGGTGACGATGGCGATGGTGTAGTCGTTCTTCAGCTCCTCGACCAGCTGCTCGATGCGGCTGGTGGAGATCGGGTCCAGCGCCGAGGTCGGCTCGTCCAGCAGCAGCACGTCGGGCTTGAGCGCCACCGCGCGGGCGATGCACAGGCGCTGCTGCTGGCCGCCGGACAGGCCCAGCGCGCTCTGGCCCAGCTTGTCCTTCACCTCGTCCCACAGCGCGCCCTGGCGCAACGCCTGTTCGACGCGGTCGGCCATGTCGGCCTTGGACAGCTTCTCGTGGTGGCGGATGCCGTAGGCGACGTTCTCGAAGATGGTCATCGGGAACGGCACCGGCTTCTGGAACACCATGCCGACCTTGGAACGCAGGCGGTTCATCGGATACTTCGGCGAGAGGATGTTCTCGCCGTCCAGCAGCACTTCGCCGCGCGCTTCCAGCTTCGGGTACAGCGCATAGATGCGGTTGAAGATGCGCAGCAGGGTCGACTTGCCGCAGCCGGAGGGGCCGATCAGCGCGGTGACGCGCTTTTCGGGGATCTCCAGGTTGATGTTCTTCAGCGCGTGGAACTGGCCGTAGTAGAAATCCAGGCCGCGCGCGGCGAGCTTGACCGGTGCCGGCGTCTGCAGGTCCTGGTGCGCGGTGGGCACGGCGATGCGCTGCATCGGCACGGCGTTGGTGAGGTCGTTCATGGGCAGGTCCATGGAAGGAAGTCGGTCGTCGGGTTCAGTCGTTCGAGATGCGGTTGCGCAGCAGCAGGCCGCGCGCGGAGAGGCTGACCAGCAGCACGAACAGGGTCAGCACCAGGGCGCCGGCCCAGGCCAGCACCTGCCACGATTCGTAGGGGCTGCCGGCGAACTGGTTCATCACCACCGGCACCGAGGCCATCGGCTGGAACACGTTGCTGTTCCAGTACTGGTTGCCGAAGGCGGTGAACAGCAGTGGCGCGGTCTCGCCGGAGATGCGGGCCAGCGCCAGCAGGATGCCGGTGACGATGCCGGCCATGGCGCTGCGGTACAGCACCTGCACGATCACCTTCCACTGCGGCACGCCCAGCGCCAGCGCCGCTTCGCGCATCTGCACCGGCACCAGCCGCAGCATCTCGTCGGTGGTGCGGATCACCACCGGCAGCACGATGAAGGCCAGCGACAGGGCGCCGGCGAACGCGGAGAAGTTGCCGCCGGTCTGCATCACGTACAGGGTGTAGACGAACAGGCCCAGCACGATCGACGGCGCCGACAGCAGGATGTCGTTGACGAAGCGCACCACGGTGCCGGCCTTGCGCGCGTTGCCGTACTCGGCCAGCCAGGTGCCGGCGGCCACGCCCAGCGGCGTGCCGATGGCGATGGCCAGGGCGCACATCACCGCGCTGCCGAAGAAGGCGTTGAGCAGGCCGCCTTCCTGCATCGGCGGCGGCGTCATCTTGGTGAACAGGTCCAGGTTGATGCCCGGCAGGCCCTTGGACAGCAGGGTCCACAGGATCCAGCCCAGGAACAGCAGGCCGAAGGCGGCGGTGGCGCAGGCCATCAGCAGCGCCGCGCCGTTGACGAGGCGGCGACGCAGGTACAACGAATCGGCGGCGGACATCAGTTGCCCTCCTTGCGGGACAGGCGCAGCAGCATCAGGCGGGCAATGGCGAGCACCACGAAGGTGACGATGAACAGCACGAAGCCGAGCAGCAGCAGGGCCGAGCGGTAGGTTTCGGTGGCCTCGCCGAAGTCGTTGGCGATCAGCGCGGCGATGGTGGTGCCCGGCTCCAGCAGCGACGGCGTCAGGCGCACGCTGTTGCCGATCACGAAGGCCACCGCCATGGTTTCGCCGAGCGCGCGGCCGAGGCCGAGGAACACGCCGCCGATCACCGCCGAGCGGGTGTAGGGCAGGACGATGTCCCAGCTCACTTCCCACTTGGTCGAACCCAGCGCATAGGCCGATTCCTTCAGGCGGGTCGGCACGGTGAGGAACACCTCGCGCATCACCGAGGAGATGAACGGGATCACCATGATCGCCAGCACGAAACCGGCGGTGAGCATGCCGATGCCCAGCGGCGGGCCCTGGAACAGCGGGCCGATCAGCGGCAGTTCGCCCAGATAGTCGTTGAGGAACGGGGTGACGTATTCGGTCATCACCGGCACCAGCACGAACAGGCCCCACATGCCGTAGATGATCGAGGGAATGCCGGCCAGCAGCTCGATGGCGGTGCCGACCGGGCCGCGCAGCCAGCGCGGGGCGACCTCGGTCAGGAAGAAGGCGATGCCGAAGCTGACCGGCACGGCGATCACCATCGCGATGAGGGCGGTGACGATGGTGCCGTAGATCGGCGCCAGCGCGCCGAACCGGTTCTCGACCGGATTCCAGTCGGCGGTGTAGAAGAAGCTCAGTCCCTGCTCCTGCAGGGCGTGGCGGCCGCCCCACAGCATCGACAGTGCGGCGCAGGCCAGTGCGGTGAGCACCAGCACGACGGTGACGATCAGGAACCCGCGGAACAGGCGGTCGTTGCGGGCGTCGCGCTGGTCGCGCGAGGCGGGCGGTGCGAGGGACGATGCGGTGGCATTCATGGCAGCGGCATGGCCTGTGGGGGAGGGC
>NZ_JASCOS010000202.1:0-3638 GCF_029959705.1 Stenotrophomonas sp. PS02297
CGGTCACACTAACCCAAACCCGGCGGCGCGGCCGGGGGCGCGCCGCCCCGGCGCGGCCCCTCCCGCCCCCGGCGACCAGGCGCCGGGGGCGGGGTGGCGACATCAGCGGCGGTACGCCGGCAGCGTCGACGTGCCATGCAGGTAGCGGTCGCGCAGTTCGGTCTGGCGCGAGCGCATGGGCATCGCACGTCCGCCCAGCCACATCCGCTCGGCGTAGTGGCCCACGTCCAGCGGGTCGCCTTCCCACAGCACCAGGTCGGCCTGCTGGCCCACCGCGATGCTGCCGATGCGGTCGGCCACGCCGAGCGCCTGCGCCGGCACCCGGGTCAGGCCGGCCAGCGCCGCCTCCCAGGGCAGGCCGTTGGCGACCGCGTTGCCGGCCAGCTGGCGGATCTTGCGTGCGTTGTGCGAGGCGTCGCCATCCTGGCTGAAGGCCACCGGCACGCCGGCCGCGTGCAGCCGCGCGGCGTTCTCCAGCGTGGCGCCGATCTGGTCGAAGCTGGCCGGCAGGTTGGACAGCGCATCGACGAACACCGGCACCGCGGCTTCGGCCAGCTGCGGGGCCAGGCGCCAGGCCTCGGTACCGCCGGCGATGGCGATGCGCACCTGTTCGCGTTTGGCCCAGCGCAGCAGCTGGCGGATGTCGGCGGCACGGTCCACCCGCACCACGATGCGGCCGTTGCCGGCCAGGTAGCGGGCCAGGGTGGCGCGCCCGGCCGGGGTCAGCAGCGCGTGCGGCGAATCGGCGGCGATGCGGCCACGGGCCTCGGCCACCATCTGGTCGAGCAGCATCCACTGCGCGGCGCGCGAACTGCCGGACAGTTCCGAGCCGGCCGCGCCCATGCGCACGAACAGCATGCGCGGGCCGAGCGGATCGGCGCTGCCGTCCAGGCGCATGACCCCGCCCTGGCCGGCGATGAAGCCGCCGCCGCTGTTGGCGCCCAGCGCGGTGAAGCCGATGCCTTCCACGCGCGCGACCGGTATCAGCACCGAATCGGGGTTGTAGGCGAGGGTCACGTCGAACTCGGGACGCTGCGGCTGTTCCTCCAGCTTCACCGCGCTGTCCACGGTCGAGGCTTCGCCGGAGACTTCCTCCACGCCGATGTCGGTGATGCCGCCGAACAGCGCCGGGGTCAGCGGGCGTCCGCCGGCATCGATCACCTCCACGCCGGCCGGCGCGGCCAGCGCCGGGCCGATGGCGCGGATCACGCCGCCCTGGACCAGCACGTCGCTGGCGTTGAGCGTGCCGCGCGCGGTGGCGGTATGCACGGTGGCGTTGCGGACCAGCACGTCCTGGGCGCTGGCGACGACGGGCAGGGCCGCGATGGCGCCCATCAGCGCCACACGGCGCAGGAAAACGAGGGATGCGCTCATGGCTGTGCCTCCTGGCCGAGCATGAAGTCGCTCATCGGCTGTTGCCTGCGGTCACCGCGGTCGTAGGCCTGGAAGCCATCGACATAGACCTTCTCGGCCAGCGCATAGGAGCTGAAGGGATTGCCGTTCCACACCACCACGTCGGCCATCTTGCCCGGCTCCAGCGTGCCGGTGCGTTCCTCGATGCCGAGCGCGCGCGCGGCGTTGGCGGTGAGCCAGCGGATCGCGTGTTCCGGGGTGATCTCGTCCATGCCGGCGCGGCGCGCGTTGGCGATGACCTTGGCCGCCTCCTGGTTGAGGCGCTGGATGCCTTCGGGCGAATCGGAGTGGACGATGGCGCAGCTGTTGGCCGGGCGGTCGACCAGCGCGATGTTCTCCTGGATGCCGTCGAAGGCTTCCATCTTGAAGCCCCACCAATCGGCCCACAGCGCGCCGCAGACGCCTTCGGCAGCCAGCCGGTCGGCCAGCTTGTACGCTTCCACGCCGTGGTGGAAGGCGGCGACCTTGAAGCCGAACTCCTTGGCCAGGTCGAGCATGGTCGCCATCTCGTCGGCGCGGTAGCAGTGGATGTGCACGCGGATGTCGCCCTGGATGGCGCCGGCCAGCGTGTCCAGCTTGAGGTCGCGCTTGCCGCCGCTGTCACCGGCACTGTCGCCGTTGTCGCCGCCGCCGAAACGGCGCTTGCGCTTGACCGGCGCAGCGGTGTTCTTGGCGATGTACTCGCTGGCGTCGATGAAGGCCGCGCGATAGCCGGCGACGTTGCCCATGCGCGTGGACGGCGCGGTGCCCTTGCCGCCGTAGACGCGCTTGGGATTCTCGCCGCAGGCCATCTTCAGGCCCCAGGGCGCGTCGGGGAATTTCATCGCCTGGTAGGTGGTGGCGGGCAGGTTCTTCAGGGTCACGCCACGACCGCCGACCAGGTTGGCCGAGCCGGGCAGCACCTGCATCGCGGTCACGCCGCCGGCCAGCGCCGCGGCGAACCCGGGATCCTGCGGCCACACCGAATGCTCGGCCCAGACGTTGGCGGTCACCGGCGCGGTCATCTCGTTGCCGTCGCCATGCGCCTGCACGCCGGGGCTGGGGTACACGCCCAGGTGCGAATGCACGTCGATGATGCCGGGCGTGACCCACTTGCCGCGACCGTCCACGCGCACCGCACCGGCCGGCGCCTGCAGCGCGTTGCCGACCGCGACCACGCGGCCGTCGGCCAGCAGCACGTCGGCATCCTCCAGGCGGCGCCCGGTGCCGTCGAGCACGGTGGCGTGGCTGATCAGCACCGGTGCCGAGGCGACCGGCCGATAGGTGCTGGGATAGGGGTCCTGCATGAAGCGCGAGGCGGCCGGTGCGGGCGAAGGATGCGCGCAGGCCAGGGCCAGGCCGAGCCCGGCCAGCAATCGATGTCGCATGGGATCTCCATATGCGGCGTGGATGGTGCCCGCACGCTAGCCGTGGCCCCGGGTTTTGCCAAGTGCATGAATTGGCATCAAGGCAGGCGCGATCGGCTTTTCCGGCGGCGGCGTCCGCCGGCCGCCGCGGCGATGGTATCCAGACGCGCCCCGGCCGCTTAAGCTGCACCGGCGCGGGGGCCTCCGTGCTGGCGTCGCCTTCCGTGCGGCCAACGATCAGGAAACGGAGTGATGGAAGCAGTGCAGGCGGTGGTGGACTTCTGGCGTTCGGCTGGGCCGCGGCGATGGTTCGCGCGCGACGATGCCTTCGACGACGAGTTCCGCCGGCGCTTCCTGGACCTGCATTACCTGGCCGCGCGCCGCGGCTGCGAGGAATGGCTGCACAGCGCCGACGGCGCGCTGGCGCTGCAGATCCTGCTCGACCAGTTCCCGCGCAACTGCTTCCGCGGCACCGCGCATTCCTTCGCCACCGACGGACTGGCGCGGCACTACGCCATGCGCACCATCGAGGAAGGACTGGACCGCGAGCTGACGCCGCAGCTGCGCGCCTTCATCTACCTGCCGTTCGAGCATTCGGAAGACCCGCAGGACCAGGAGCGCTCGGTGGCGATGTTCGAAGTGCTCGGCGACCTGGAATACCTGCGTTTCGCCGAGCTGCACCGCGACATCATCCGCCGTTTCGGCCGTTTCCCGCACCGCAATGCCGTGCTGGGGCGGATTCCCACGGTGGATGAGCTGCACTTCCTGGCCGAGGGCGGTTTCGCCGGTTGAGGGAGGGACGTGCGTTGTCCCCATGTCGCCTTTCGCAGGAGCGACTTCAGTCGCGAAGGGGCATTCCCGGTGAAGCCCCTTCGCGAC
>NZ_JASCOS010000203.1:0-3549 GCF_029959705.1 Stenotrophomonas sp. PS02297
CGTATGACGCCCGGGACCCGGGGCGCTCCGGCGCCACCCGCCCCCGCGCCAAGAGGGGCTATTCGCGGGCCGCGGCCGCGGCGCGCCGTGGCGCGCAGGTGGTGCTGGTCAGCGGGCCGGTGCAGCTGCCGACGCCGCCCGGCGTGCAGCGGGTGGACGTGCGCTCGGCCGCGCAGATGCGCGAAGCGGTGCTGGCCGCGCTGCCGGCCGATATCTATATCGGCGCCGCCGCGGTGGCCGACTACACGCCGCGCCAGGTGGCGCAGCAGAAGCTGAAGAAGACCGCAGGCAGCCAGACGCTGACGCTGGAGCTGGTGCGCACCCCGGACATCCTGGCCGAAGTGGCCGCGCAGGAGCAGGTGCTGAAGCTGGTGGTCGGCTTCGCCGCCGAGACCCACGACGTGGAGAAATACGCGCGCGGCAAGCTTGCCGACAAGCATCTGGACCTGATCGTCGCCAACCAGGTCGGCATCGCCGGCGGCGGTTTCGAGAGCGACCAGAACGCGGCCACCGCCTACTGGAACGATGGTCATCGCGCGTTCCCCGGCACCGCCAAGACGCAGCTGGCCGAACAACTGCTGGACCTGATCGCGGAGAGACTGGACGCATGAAGACGGACACCGCCCTGCAGCCGCTGCAGGTGAAACTGCTGGATCCCCGCTTCGGCGATGCCTGGCCGCTGCCGGCCTACGCCACCGAGGCCAGCGCCGGCATGGACCTGCGCGCGGCGATCGAGGCGCCGATGACGCTGGAGCCCGGCGATGCGGCGCTACTGCCCAGCGGCATCGCCATTCATATCGCCGATCCGGGCCTGTGCGCCGTGGTGCTGCCGCGCTCCGGGCTCGGCCATCGCCACGGCATCGTGCTGGGCAACGGCACCGGCCTGATCGATGCCGACTACCAGGGGCCGCTGCTGATCAGCGTGTGGAACCGCGGCCGCGAGCCGTTCACCATCGAGCCTGGCGACCGCATCGCCCAGTTGGTCGTCATGCCGATCGCCCGCGTGACCTTGCAGGTGGTGGATACTTTCATCGACAGTGCGCGTGGAACGGGTGGATTCGGCCACACCGGAGTGCGCTGACAGGGGAAACGCACGATGAGCCAAGGGAACGAAAGCCGGCGTCCGCGCGCGGCGCTCGGCCGTTCGACACCGGTGCTGGCGGCGCTGCTGGTGCTGCTGGCCGGCTGGTTCGGCTGGGGCGCCTTCGAGCAGTGGCAGCAGGCCAGTACCGGCACCAGGCTGGAACAGGCGCGCGACCAGGCGGTGGAGGAGCTGCACAAGACCATCGCCGCGCAGACCGCGCAGTTCGCCCGCCAGCTCGAGCTGGAACCGGTCAAGGCTGCCCTGGCCAAGGGCGACGCCGCCGCGGCGGCGTCTGCGATGCGCGAGAAATGGGACGGCGTGGACGATGCGCAGGTGTTCGATGGCGGGCTGTCCGACGCTTATGCCGACCCTGCCGCGTTCGGCTATTCGCGGCTGGCCCTGCTGGAACTGGCGATGAGCGAAGGCAAGCCGGTCGCGCGCGTGGTGCGCGACGGCAATGGGCCCCGCCTGGGCCTGGCCGCGCCGGTGCGCCTGCAGGAGCGGTCGGCGGTCGCCTACATCCGCCAGCCGCTGACCCGCCTGGGCGCGGTGTTCGACGCGCTGGACTCGCCGGATTCCGCCTTCCTCGGCCTGCGCCAGGGCGGCTTCACGGTATTTCGCCGGGGAGATGCGGCGCTGGGCAACGGCGCCGATGCGCTGGCGCGGCCGGTGGCCGACACCGGCCTGCGCGTGGTGGCGGAAGTGCCCGACACGACGACAGGCCCGCTGGGCCTGGGCGCGGTGAGCAGTGCGACGGTCGCGGTGCTGATGCTGGCGACGGCGGTGCTGTTGCTGGTTGGCCGCAAGCGCCTGCGCCTGCCGGCGCTGCGCCGCGGTGGCGAAGCGCCGGCCGCCGATGACGGCGTCACCCTCAGCGAGGCGCTGGCGCAGGAACCGTTGCCTGTGGCGGCGGTACGCGAGCGCGAGGCCGGCGAGGAGCCGGCGGCGCCCGAGGCGGGCATCGGCGCCGTGGCTTCCGGCATTTTCCGCGCCTACGACATCCGCGGCGTGGTCGGCAGCGAGCTGACGCCGGCCGTGGCCACGCTGATCGGCCAGGCCATCGGCAGCCAGGTACAGGCGCAGGGCCTGCGCGAGGTGGTGGTGGGCCGTGACGGCCGCCTGTCCGGCCCCGAGCTGGTGGCCGGACTGATCGAAGGCCTGCGCCGCGCCGGTTGCGACGTCATCGACATCGGCATGGCGCCGACGCCGGTGGTGTATTTCGCCGCCTACCACCTGCGCGCCGGCAGCTGCGTGGTGGTGACCGGCAGCCACAACCCGCCGGACTACAACGGCTTCAAGATCGTCATCGGCGGCGAAACGCTGTCCGGCGAGGCGATCACCGACCTGTACCGGCGCATCGCCGACGGCCGCCTGCAGCGAGCCGATGCGCCGGGCGGCCTGCAGCAGCGCGAGGTCATCGCCGACTACGTGCAGCGCATCGCCGACGACGTGCAGCTGGACCGCCCGCTCAAGGTGGTGGCCGACGCCGGCAACGGCATTGCCGGCGCAGTGGCGCCGCAGCTGCTGGAGGCCATCGGCGCGGAGGTGATCCCGCTGTACTGCGAGGTGGACGGGCAGTTCCCCAACCACCACCCGGACCCGAGCGAGCCGCACAATCTCGAGGACCTGGTGCAGATGGTCCGGCGTTTCGACGCCGACCTCGGCGTGGCCTTCGATGGCGACGGCGACCGCCTCGGCGTGGTGACCAGGGAAGGCAGGATCGTGTTCGCCGACCGCCTGCTGATGCTGTTCGCCGCCGACGTGCTGGCGCGCAACCCCGGCGCGATGGTGATCTACGACGTCAAATGCACCGGCAGGCTGTCGGATTACATCCTGCGCAACGGCGGCAGCCCGATGATGTGGAAGACCGGGCACTCGCTGATCAAGGCGCGCATGCGCGAGACCGATGCCGAGCTGGCCGGCGAGATGAGCGGCCACTTCTTCTTCAAGGAGCGCTGGTACGGTTTCGACGATGGCCTGTATGCGGCCGCGCGCCTGCTGGAGATCCTGGCCCAGCGCGAGGAAGGCCCGTCCGAGGTGTTCGACGAGCTGCCCGATGCGATCTCCACGCCGGAGCTGAAGGTGGCGGTGGCCGAGGGCACCCAGCACGCGCAGGTGGCGCTGGTGGTGGCCGCGGCGCAGGCCGAGGATTCGCCGTTCGCCGGTACCCGCATCTCCACCATCGACGGCCTGCGTGCCGATTTCGGCGACGGCTGGGGCCTGGTGCGCGCCTCCAACACCACGCCGGTGCTGGTGCTGCGCTTCGAGGCGGACGATGAGGCCGCGCTGGAGCGGATCAAGGGCCTGTTCCGCGACCAGCTGCGGCAGGTGCTGCCGGCGGGGACCGAGCTGGGCTTCTGATCGCCGCCGTGGTCGCGCCGGGCAGCGCCCGGCGGGGGCTTCGGTTGGGAATGCCACAGCGGGGCTTCGCCCCGCTCTACAAGGAGCGCGGTGTTCTGTAGCGC
>NZ_JASCOS010000204.1:0-3439 GCF_029959705.1 Stenotrophomonas sp. PS02297
GGCTAAAATGGCGCGGTTTGGGTGGGCCGCGGCGCCGGGGGCGGGGGCCGGGCGGCGGCCAAGGGGGGAGAGAACGGGGAATGCGGCGGCCGCAGCTGCGGCAACGCGCTTACTTGGTCAGGATCAGCTTGTCGTTGCTGGTATGGCGCAGGCGGTAAACGCGGTCGCCATGGCGGATCAGGATTTCGCGCTGGCCCTTGAGCAGGGCGCCGCTGTCGATGGTGTCATCGACGGCCACCGCCTGCGGGGCGGAACGTTGCGGCAGGTGCAGCGTACGGGGGCGGAGCAGAACGGGTTGGGCGAACATCGCGGCGATTCCGTGGCGGGGACGGAATTGATGATAATGATTCTCATCCGCGACGCAAGGGGGTGGGCGAAATTTCTGCCCATCCCCGCCGTCGTCGGGAAAACCCGGCGACGGATACCGGCGCGGGCCGAGGAGTGCTGTGGGGCAACGCCCTGGGCTTCAGCGGGAGCGCCCCAGCGGGGCGTTGCCCCGCTCTACAGGCCCGCAGGCGCAGCGCCTTGCAACGCCCGGCGGGCTTTCCCCCTTGGCATGCGGCTGGTGGCTCATCCGGGCGGCCCCCGCAGGGCTTCGCCCCGCTCTGCCCGGCTGCCCCGCCGCCGGACAGCCGCCGTCAGTCGACGCCTCAGGCGAACGCGGCTTCCACCTTCTGCCAGGTCTCCTCGCCATGGCGCTCCAGCACGTCCAGCGCGCGCAGGTTCTCCTCCAGCTGCGACACCCGGCTGGCGCCGAGGATCACGCTGGACACGTGCCGGTTGCGCAGGCACCAGGCAATTGCCAGTTGCGCCGGCGACTCCCCCAGTTCCGCGGCCAGCGCGGTGAAACGCCGCACCTTGCCCAGCCGATCCTGCTCCGGCGATCCCAGCACCGCGTCCTTCAGCCAGTCCATCGTGGTCTGCGCCAACCGGCTGTCGGCGGCGATGCCGTCGTTGTACTTGCCGGTCAGCAGGCCCGAGGCCAGCGGCGACCAGATGGTCGTGCCCAGGCCGGCGTCGGCGTACAGCGGCGCATATTCCTGTTCCACCCGCTCGCGGTGCAGCAGGTTGTACTGCGGCTGCTCCATGGTCGGCGCATGCAGGCCGTTGGCCCGGGCGAACGCCACCGCCTCGGCGATCTGCGCGCCGGACCATTCCGACGTCCCCCAGTACAGCACCTTGCCCTGGCGGATCAGCACGTCCATCGCCTGCACGGTCTCGGCGATCGGCGCGTCCGGATCCGGGCGATGGCAGTAGTACAGGTCCAGGTAATCCACCCGCAGGCGCTTGAGCGCGGCGTGGCAGGCGTCGTGCACGTGCTTGCGCGAGAGTCCGCGCTGCAGCGGGTTGGGCGCATCGACCGCACCGAAGAACACCTTGCTGGAGACGCAGTAGCCGTCGCGCGGCAGGCGCAGGTCGGCGATCACATCGCCCATCACCTGCTCGGCGCGGCCCTGCGCGTAGACCTCGGCGTTGTCGAAGAAGTTGACCCCGTTGTCCCAGGCCGCGGCGATCAGGTTGCGCGCCTCGCCACGGGCGATCTGGCTGCCGAAGGTGACCCAGGCCCCGAAGGACAGGGCGGAAAGCTGCAGGCCGGACGACCCGAGGCGGCGGTATTGCATGGCAGGCTCCTGGAGCGCGGTCCGCGCGGGCGGCGCGGACGGAGCCGCCAGTGTAACCGCCGCCCCCCTGCCGATAGCGCCCGGGACCTTGCCGATGACGGCCTGATCGCCGCCATTGGCCCCTATCGGCGTCGGGATTGTTGCCCGGCACTGGCCGCTGCACTAGGCTTGCCGCTTTTGCGGGCTGGCCCGGGGAATACTCATGGTCGAAGGATTGGGCAGGATCGGCTTCGGCCTGTTCGGCCTGGTGGTGCTGATCGGCATCACCTGGCTGTTTTCCAACAACAAGAAAGCGGTGGACTGGAAGCTGGTCGCCACCGGCGTCACCCTGCAGATCGGCTTCGCCGCGCTGGTGCTGCTGGTGCCCGGCGGGCGCGACGTGTTCGACTGGCTGGGCCAGGGCTTCGTCAAGATCCTGAGCTACGTCAACGAAGGCTCCGGCTTCATCTTCGGCGACCTGATGAACGTGCCCAAGTACGGCTTCATCTTCGCCTTCCAGGTGCTGCCGACCATCATCTTCTTCTCGGCGTTGATGGGCGTGCTCTACCACCTGGGCGTGATGCAGGCGGTGGTCAAGGTGATGGCCTGGGCGATCACCAAGGTGATGCGCGTGTCCGGCGCGGAGACCACCAGCGTCTGCGCCAGCGTCTTCATCGGCCAGACCGAGGCGCCGCTGACCGTGCGCCCGTACATCCCGAAGATGACCCAGTCCGAGCTGATCACGATGATGATCGGCGGCATGGCGCACATCGCCGGCGGCGTGCTGGCGGCCTACGTCGGCATGCTCGGCGGCGGCGACCCGGTGGCGCAGGCGTTCTACGCCAAGCACCTGCTGGCCGCCTCGATCATGGCCGCACCGGCCACTCTGGTGATCTCCAAGCTGCTGGTGCCCGAGACCGGCACCCCGCTGACCCGCGGCACGGTGAAGATGGAGGTGGAAAAGACCTCCTCCAACATCATCGACGCGGCGGCCGGCGGCGCCGCCGACGGCCTGAAGCTGGCACTGAACATCGGCGCGATGCTGCTGGCCTTCATCGCCCTGATCGCCCTGCTCAACGCGCCGCTGACCTGGCTGGGCGAGGTCACCGGCCTGGCCCAGGCCATCGGCAAGCCGACCAACCTGGCCACCATCTTCGGCTACGTGCTGGCGCCGATCGCCTGGGTGATCGGCACGCCATGGGCCGATGCCACCACGGTGGGTTCGCTGATCGGCCAGAAGGTGGTGATCAATGAGTTCGTCGCCTACCTGCAGCTGTCGGAGATCATCAAGGGCAATGTCGCCGGCGTCGCGCTGAGCGACGAAGGCCGCCTGATCGCCACCTATGCGCTGTGCGGCTTCGCCAACTTCAGTTCGATCGCCATCCAGATCGGCGGCATCGGCGGCCTGGCCCCGGACCGTCGCCACGACCTGGCCAAGTTCGGCCTGCGCGCGGTGCTCGGCGGCACCATCGCCACGCTGATGACGGCGACCATCGCCGGCGTGCTCAGCCACTTCGGCTGAGCCACCGGCGCGCTCCCCCTTCCGGCTCCCCCACAGCCACCTGAAGAGAAGTAGATTCCATGAAGTCTGTTGTCGTTGCCGGTTCCTTCAATGTCGACCACGTCTGGCGCTGCGATGCCCTGCCCGCGCCGGGGGCGACCATTGCCGGGCGCTACAGCACCGGTCCCGGCGGCAAGGGCTTCAATCAGGCGGTGGCCGCGCGCCGCGCCGGCGCCGACATCACCTTCGTCTGCGCACTGGGCGATGACGCCGGCGGCGCGCTGGCGCGCCAGCTCGCCGCTGCCGATGGCATCGTGCTGGCCGCCGAGGCCAGCAC
>NZ_JASCOS010000205.1:0-3421 GCF_029959705.1 Stenotrophomonas sp. PS02297
CCCCGGGGGGGGGTGCCCCCCCAAAACCGGGGGGCCGGGCGGTGCCCCGCGGGCCCCCCCCGGGCGAGGGCATTCCCGGTACAGCTCCAGCGGGGCGCTGCCCCGCTCTACAAGATCGCGGTGCCTTCCTTGATGGAACGCACCGGGCACAATATGCGCCCCCGCTTCTGCGCTCCGTGCGCTCCCCATGACTTCCCCAACCACACCGCAACCGCCGGTCCCCGTCGCCCGGTTGTCCAGCTTCTATTTCTTCTACTACGCCGCCCTGGGCGCGTTCACGCCGTACTGGAGCCTGTACCTGCAGTCGCGCGGCATGGGCGTGACCGCGATCAGCGTGATGATGAGCCTGTGGTATGCGACCCGCGTGGTCGCGCCCAGCACCTGGACCTCGCTGGCGGCGGTATCGCCGCGCCCGATCCGCTGGCTGCGCATCGGCTGCGTGCTGACCGTCGCCAGCTTCGCCGGCTTCCTGCTGCCGCAGCCGCAATGGACGCTGTATGCGGTGATGGTCGGCTTCTGCTTCTTCTACAACGCGGTGATGCCGCAGTTCGAATCCATCACCCTCACCCACCTGGGCAGCGACAGCCATCGCTACGGCATGATCCGGGTATGGGGTTCGCTGGGCTTCATCGCAGTGGTGACCTCGTTCGGCTGGGTGATCGAGCGGCACGGCGCCGGCCTGCTGCCGTGGCTGATGCTGCCGCTGTTCGTGCTGATGAGCGGCGCTTCCTTCCTCAACCGCTATGCGCGCCATGTCGGCACCCATGCCGCGCACGTGCAGGGCTTCTGGGCGATCGTGCGGCGGCCGCCGGTGCTGGCGTTCTTCATCGCCGCCTTCCTCGAGCAGCTCTCGTTCGGGCCGTACTACACGTTCTTCTCGCTGTACATGGACCAGCACGGCTACAGCACCTCGCTGCTGGGCCTGATGTGGACCGTGGGCGTGGTGTTCGAGGTGGCGGTGTTCTTCCTGATCGCCGGCTTCTTCAAGCGCTGGGACGCCAGCTGGCTGCTGATCATCTCCATGGCCAGCGCCGCGCTGCGCTGGTGGGCCACCGCCCTGTGGCCGGAAAACATCCCGGTGATGCTGGTGGCCCAGGCCACCCACTGCCTGGGCTTCGCCGCATTCTTCGCCTCGGCGATGCAGCTGCTGGCGCGCTATTTCCCCGGCAACCTCAATGGGCACGGCCAGGGGCTGTTCTATGGGTTCTCGTCGGGACTGGGCGGCGTGCTCGGCGCGCTGATCGCCGGGCAGCTGTGGCGTTTCGGCGACGGCCGGGCCGCCTTCATCGCCGGCGGCTGTTTCGCCCTGGCCGGAGCGGTGATTGCGTTTTGTTTCGTGCCGGAAAGGCGGAAAGCAAGGAAACAGTGAAGCGGAACGAGCAAGGGCGAAAAAGTAAAAAGCCGTCATTCCCGCGCAGGCGGGAATGACGGCGTTGGGCTTTGCGAGGACATCAGCAGCCTTGCTGCTTCCGCCCGCCATTCGTTGCTTGTTCCCCGCTTCTCCCTACCAGACCAGATCGTCCGGCACCTGGTACATCGGGTCGGCGTAGGGATCGGCCTCGGCAGGTGCGTCGGGATCGATCTTCAGCGCCACGGCCGGGGCGAAGACCGCCTCCGCCTCGGCCAGCAGTTCGGCCGTCACCAGCAGGTAGCGCCCGTTCTGCTGCAGCACGCCCAGTTGCCCGGCATTGAGCGCCTTGAGCTGGTCGGCGGTGACGTAGATGCGCTTGATCTTGCCGCCATACGGAAAGTGGCGGGCGATGTCGGCGTCGGCGACGTTCAGAGCCTTGTCCTTGAGCAGTTCGTCCAGCCTGGCCTTCGCCTCGCGGCGCAGGCGCGCTTCTTCCTGCTTCTGGCGCTCGGCCTCGATGCGCTCGTCCTTCTCCCTCTGCGCGCGGATCGCATAGGCCTTGGCCAGGTCGATGTCTTCCTGCGAGCGTGGCTTGCGCGGGCCCTGCGGGCCAGCATGCGCGGGCTTGTTGCCGTGCGCGGGCTTGCCGGCATGGCCGGGCTTGTTGCCGGGTTTGTTGCCGGCCTGCGGACGGGCCTGCCCCGGCTTGCCCTGCGGGCGGCCGTCGCGGCGGGTTTCGGGCTTGCGCTCCGGTTTGGGCGCGGGCTTGAAGCCCAGCCCGAGGAGCTGATCGCGGAGAGTGTCGCTCATGCTTGCGGTACGTCGTATCAGTAGTGCGGGGGCGGCGGTTCGTTCGCCGGGTCGGAGGCGTTGAGCGCATTGCGGACCTTGCCCAGGTCCTCGAGCAGCACGCGCAGCACGTCGGCGTTGCGGCTGCCCTGCATGCGCGCGTCGGCCAGGGCCTCGCTCAGCTCGGCCAGCGCGTGCTCCTGGAAGGACACGCGCATTTCAAGTTCCACCAGGCGTTCTTCCAGGGCCTGTTCGCGGGCGCTCGGCAGCAGGTCAGACATGCAGGGAACGCCCCCGGCCGATGCCGTAATAAGCCAGTCCGGCCGCCTCGATCTCGCCCGGGTCGTACAGGTTGCGGCCGTCGAACACCACCGCATCGCCCAGGGCCTGGCGGATGCGCGCGAAATCGGGGCTGCGGAACTGCTTCCACTCGGTGACCACGACCAGCGCGTCGGCGCCTTCCAGCGCATCGAACGCCGATTCGCAGAACACCAGGTCGCTGCGCTCGCCGAAGATGCGGCGCGCCTCGTGCATCGCTTCCGGATCGTAGGCGCGCACCCGCGCGCCGGCTTCCCACAGCTGCGCCAGCAGGCGGCGACTGGAGGCTTCGCGCATGTCGTCGGTATTGGGCTTGAAGGCCAGCCCCCACACGGCGAAGGTCTTGCCGCGCACGCCCTCGTCCTCGCCACGGTCGTAGTGGCGCTGGACCAGTTCGAACAGGTGCCCCTTCTGCGCCTCGTTCACCGCTTCCACGGCGTCGAGCAGGCGCGGGGTGTGGCCGTGCTGCAGGGCGGTGCGGGCCAGCGCCTGCACGTCCTTGGGGAAGCACGAGCCGCCGTAGCCGGCGCCGGGGTAGATGAAGTGCCAGCCGATGCGCGGGTCCGAACCGATGCCCTGGCGGACCTGCTCGATGTCGGCGCCGACACGCTCGGCGATGTTGGCGATTTCGTTCATGAACGAAATCTTGGTCGCCAGCATCGCATTGGCGGCGTACTTGGTCAGCTCTGCCGAACGCACGTCCATTTCCACCACGCGGTCGTGGTTGCGGTTGAACGGCGCGTACAGGCGGCGCATCACCGCCACCGGTTCCTCGCTGGCTGCGCCGATGATGATGCGGTCCGGGCGCATGCAGTCGGCCACCGCATCGCCTTCCTTGAGGAACTCGGGGTTGGAGACCACCTCGAAGGCGATCTCCACGCCGCGCGCGGCCAGCTCCTCGGCGATCGCCGCGCGCACCTTGTCGGCGGTGCCCACCGGCACCGTCGACTTGTTGACCACCAC
>NZ_JASCOS010000206.1:0-3412 GCF_029959705.1 Stenotrophomonas sp. PS02297
CTGCAGTGGAGCGAAGACGGCAACCCCTGACGTTACCGGTGCGTCGCCGTGGTCCCTGAACGCGGCAGGCACGGATCGCGGACGATCCGTGCCTGCCGGCAAGCCATGTTGTCGCGTGGATCAGAAGCGGGCGCCGATGCCGAAGCCCACGGTCCACGGGTCCAGCTTCAGCTTCTCGCCGGTACCGGCGCCGGCCACGCTCAGTTCCGGGCGCGCGTGCATGTAGCGCGCGTCGGCACGGGCGAACCAGGTCGAGTTGATGTTCATGTCCAAGCCGACCGTGCCGATCGCGCCCTTGGCGGTGCGCAGGCCGACGTGGTCGCCGCTGGCGTCCAGGCCGTCGATCTTCTCGTTGCTGAAGTTCGACTCGTAGTAACCGGCACCCACAAACGGGCGGAACACGTTGTCGGCGGCGCCGAAGTGGTACTGCGCGCTGAGCGCCAGCGGCTGCTGCTCGACGGTGCCGGCCTTGGCGCCGCTGCTGGTGCGCACGCGATGGTCGAACTTGTCGGCCGCGCCCCACAGTTCGACGGCGATGTTGTCGTTGAAGTAGTAGCTGGCGCTCACGGTCGGCGCCGGGCCGCCGTCGAACTTCTTGATGCCATCTGCCGGGTCGTTCTTCGGCTGCAGCAGGGTCACGCCGCCGACGACGGCGAAATGCTTGCCGGACGCGGTGTCGGTGCCGGCGTCCTGCGCGAACGCGGCGGGCGAAAGCGCCAGGGCGCCAAGGACGGCAAGACTCATGATCTGGGTGGTACGCATGGGTTACTCCTCGTAGTGCTCTCGGGATTGCGTTGTTATCGAGGCCCTCGTTCGGGGCGGCCACATCCTCGCCGCGGCAGGATGAATCGATCCGCACGCGCGGCGCGACGCAGGCGCAGGCGTTCAGGGAAAATGGGCGCGCGCCTGTAGAACCGGCATGTGCCCGGGAAAGGACATTCATGGAGTTGTGTCGCGCGTGACGAACGAAACGATGCTGCAGGGCCTGCCTGCGCAGGTGAATGAGCGATGCCGCGTGCTGGTGCTCGGCTCGATGCCTGGCATGGCCTCGCTGCAGGCCGCGCGTTACTACGCGCACCCGCGCAACCGTTTCTGGCCGCTGATGGGCGCGCTGTGCGGCTTCGATCCGCAACGGGAGTACGCGGCGCGCCTGGCCTGCCTGCAGCAGGCCGGCGTCGGGTTGTGGGACGTGATCGGCCGTTGCCGGCGGCGCGGCAGCCTGGATGCGGCCATCGTCCGCGGCAGCGAGGTCGCCAACCCGTTGCCGGAACTGGTCCAGGGCCTGCCGCGGCTGCGGGCCATCGCCTGCAACGGCGCTGCGGCGGCGCAGGCGTTCGAACGCCATGTGCATCCGGCGCTGCCGCCCGGGCATGGGTTGACGCTGCTGGCGCTGCCTTCGACCAGCCCGGCCAACGCCGCCTGGTCGTTCGAGCGGCTGCTGGGCGAGTGGACACGGCTGTCGCCGTGGTTGCCGGTGGCGGAACACTCCGTCCCCTGAGCGGCTGGCCGCGGGGGACAACCCCGGACAGGCGGCAGGCCAGCGGCGCCCGCGACAGGGCGGCCGCGTCCATGGCCAGCGGGGGATGGCGTGCCCTTGTCCGTGGACATACGTAGGCGAATCCAGCGGCGGCGGTTGGCGCTGCGGCGCGCTGGCGCCACAATAGAGGTTTCCCTCACTGTTGCTGGAGTTGTTTCATGGCCGAAATCAAGGAAGCAGTTGTCCCCGATATCGGTGACTACAGCGACATCCCGGTGATCGAGGTGCTGGTCGCCGTCGGCGATACGGTGAAGAAGGACCAGGGCCTGGTGACGCTGGAGTCGGACAAGGCGACGATGGAAGTGCCGTCGGCCGTGGCCGGCGTGGTCAAGGAAATCAAGGTCAAGGTCGGCGACACCCTGTCCGAGGGCAAGGTCGTGGCCCTGATCGAAGTGGCCGAGGAGGCCGCCAGGCCGGCCGCCGCTGCCGCGCCGGCCGCTCCGGCCAAGGTCGAACCGAGCGCTGAAACCGGCGCCAGGGTCGAGCCGGTGGCAGTGGCCCCGGTGCCGGACAAGCTGGCACAGCGCGAGATCCGGCAGGAGGAATCCGTTTCCGCCGGCAAGCCGGCCAGCCCGCCGGTGCAGTTCAATGCCGAAGGCGTGCTGCCGTCCAACGTGCCCTATGCCAGCCCGGCGGTGCGCGTGTTCGCCCGCGAGCTGGGCGTGGACCTGGCCCAGGTGGCTGGCACCGAGAAGGGCGGCCGCATCACCAGGTCCGACGTGCAGAAGTTCGTCAAGGGCGCGCTGAGCGGTGGTGTGCCGGCGGCGGCCGGCGGCGCCGCCGCTGCTGGCGGCGGCCTGAACCTGCTGCCGTGGCCGAAGGTGGACTTCAGCAAGTTCGGCGAGACCGAGGTCCAGCCGCTGTCGCGCATCAAGAAGATCTCCGGTGCCAACCTGGCGCGCAACTGGGCGATGATCCCGCACGTCACCCAGTTCGATCAGGCCGACATCACCGACCTGGAAGCCCTGCGCGTGGCGCTGAACAAGGAAAACGAGAAGGCCGGCATCAAGCTGACCATGCTCGCCTTCCTGATCAAGGCCAGCGCCGCGGCGCTGAAGAAGTTCCCCGAGTTCAACGCTTCGCTGGATGCCAGCGGCGAGAACCTGACCCTGAAGAAGTACTTCCACATCGGTTTCGCCGCCGACACGCCGAACGGCCTGGTCGTGCCGGTGATCCGCGACGTGGACAAGAAGGGCGTGGTGCAGATCGCGCAGGAAACCGGCGAACTGGCCAAGAAGGCGCGCGACGGCAAGCTCGGCCCGGCCGACATGAGCGGCGGCTGCTTCTCGATCAGCTCGCTGGGCGGCATCGGCGGCACCGCGTTCACGCCGATCGTCAATGCACCGGAAGTGGCGATCCTCGGCGTGTCCAAGTCGTCGATCCAGCCGGTCTGGAACGGCAAGGAATTCGCGCCCAAGCTGCTGTTGCCGCTGTCGCTGAGCTACGACCACCGGGTCATCGACGGTGCGCTGGCCGCGCGCTTCACCACGTACCTGTCGCAGGTGCTGGCCGACATGCGCCGCGTGCTGCTCTGACCCGAGGACTTGAAAGATGGCGAACACGATTGAAATCAAAGTCCCCGATATCGGCGATTACAGCGCGGTGCCGGTGATCGAGATCCTGGTGGCCGTGGGCGATACGGTGGCCAAGGACCAGGGCCTGGTGACGCTGGAATCGGACAAGGCGACGCTGGAAGTGCCGTCCTCGGCCGCCGGCGTGGTCAAGGAGATCAAGGTCAAGCTCGACGACAAGCTGTCCGAGGGCGACGTGGTGGTGGTGCTGGAAGCAGAAGGCGCGGCCGCCGCGGCTGCACCGGTGCCTGCCGCCACTGCCCCGGCCGCCCAGCCGGCCGCTGCGGCCGCCCCGGCGGCGGTG
>NZ_JASCOS010000207.1:0-3394 GCF_029959705.1 Stenotrophomonas sp. PS02297
GGCCGCGCCAGCCGGCGCCAGCGCGGCAGGCAGCCGGCAGCGGCCTCCAGTACGCGCGCGGCCGTCGCCGCACCGCGCGTGACCCCGGACTTCGGCGCCGCCAGCAGCCTGCGCCAGCTGGCGCGGCAGGTGCGTTTCGACACTCTCGGCATCTTCCGCAGCATCCCCTTCATCGTGCTGTTGCTGCTGGGCCTGGCCAATTTCATCCCCTCGGCGCTGTTCCGCCAGAGCCTGTACGGCACGCCGACCTGGCCGGTCACCTCGCAGATGCTGGAGGCCCTGCAGGGCAGCTACAGCTGGCTGCTGGTGCTGATCGTGCTGTTCTACGCCGGCGAGCTGGTGTGGAAGGAACGTACCGCGCGCATCGCCGGCATCACCGACGCCACGCCGGTGCCGAACTGGGTGCCGCTGCTGGGCAAGTTCCTGGCGCTGATCGCCGTGGTGCTGGGTTTCCAGGCCATCGGCGGTGTGGCCTCGATCCTGCTGCAGCTGGCCAAGGGCTACACCCACATCGAACCGCTGCTGTACGCCAAGACCCTGCTGCTGAACTCCACCGTGTTCGTGCTGATGGGCGGCATGGCGCTGGTGCTGCAGGTGCTGAGCAACAACAAGTTCCTCGGCTATGCGCTGCTGATCCTGGTGCTGATCGGGCAGTCGGTGCTGGGCCTGCTCGACTACGCCCAGGACATCTACAACTACGCCAGCGCGCCCAATGCCCCGTATTCGGACATGAACGGCTACGGCCACTTCCTGACCGCGCAACTCGCCTTCCAGGGCTACTGGGCGTTGTGCCTGCTCGTCCTGTTGCTGCTGTGCGCGGCACTGTGGGTGCGCGGCGTGGATGGCGGCCTGCGCACCCGGCTGCGCCTTGCCCGCCAGCGCCTGCGCGGTGGGCTGGGCGTGGCGCTGGGCACGGCCACGCTCGCCTTCGCCGCCTGCGGCGGCTGGCTGTACTGGAACACCAACATCCGCAACGAGTACCTCTCGCCCGATGCCAGGCTGGACCAGCTCGCCTACTACGAGAAGACCTACCGCAGGTTCAAGGACCTGCCGCAGCCGCGCATCGTCGCCGTGGACAACCGCATCGACCTGCATCCGGAGACGCAGTCGGTGCGCATCGATGGCCGCTACCGCATCCGCAACACGCATGCCGTGGCGATCCCGCAGCTGCACATCGCCATCGCCGACGACAAGACCCTGACCGCGCTGGACCTGGGCGCGGCCAGGCTGGACAAGAACGACGCCGACGTCGGCTACCGCATCTACACGCTGGACACGCCGATGCAGCCGGGCGAGGAGCGCGACATCCGCTTCACCGTCGACATCCACCCCGACGGCATTCCCGCCGGCCGCGCGCAGTCCCGCATCGTCGACAACGGTACGTTCTTCAACAGCGGCGTCCTGCCCGGTTTCGGCTACAACGCCGGCGCCGAGATCGAGGACCGCAACGAGCGCCGCAAGCGCGGCCTGGGCGAGCCTACGCGCATGCCCAGGCTGGAGGACGAGGCCGCGCGCGCCAATACCTACATTTCCAACGATGCCGACTGGCTGGCGTTCCGCAGCACCATCTGCACCGCGCCGGACCAGATCGCACTGGCGCCGGGCTACCTGCAGAAGGAATACGAGCGCGACGGGCGCCGCTGCTTCGACTACGCCATGGACCGGCCGATGCTGAACTTCTACGCCTACCTGTCGGCACGCTGGGCGGTGAAGAAGGGCGCGTACAAGGACATCCCGATCGAGATCTATTACGACCCCAAGCATCCCTACAACGTGGACCGGATGATCGAGGGCGTGCAGAAATCGCTGGCCTACTACGAAGCCAACTTCAGCCCGTACCAGCACCGGCAGGTGCGCATCCTGGAGTTCCCCGGCTACCAGTCGTTCGCGCAGAGCTTCGCCAACACCATCCCCTACTCCGAGTCGATCGGCTTCATCGCCGACCTGCGCCGGCCCGACGACATCGACTACGTGTTCTACGTCACCGCGCACGAGATCGCGCACCAGTGGTGGGCGCACCAGGTCATCGGCGCCAACGTGCAGGGCGCGACGGTGCTGTCCGAATCGCTGTCGCAGTACTCGGCGCTGATGGTGATGGAGAAGGAGTACGGCCGCGCCCACATGCGCCAGTTCCTCAAGACCGAGCTGGACCGCTACCTGTCCGGCCGCGGCGGCGAGGACGTGCAGGAGCTGCCGCTGTACCGCGTGGAGAACCAGCAGTACATCCACTACCGCAAGGGCTCGATGGTGTTCTACCGCCTGCGCGAGGAGATGGGCGAGCAGGCCCTGAACCGCGCGCTCGCGCGCTTCATCCAGGCCAAGGCCTTCCAGCAGCCGCCGTACACCACCTCGGCCGAACTGCTGGACTTCATCCGCGCCGAGGCCGGACCGGAGCAGCAGGGGCTGATCACCGACCTGTTCGAGAAGATCAGCTTCTACGACAACCGCGTGGTCGATGCCACCGCCACGCGGCGCGCCGACGGCCGCTACGACGTGACCCTGAAGCTGCACGCCGACAAGCGCTATGCGGACGGGATCGGCAAGGAAACGCCCGGGACGCTGGACGACTGGATCGAGGTCGGCGTGTTCGCCAAGGGCGCCTCGGGCAAGGAGCGCGACGAGAAGGTGCTGTACCTGCAGCGCCACCACATCACCGAGGCGGCCCCGCAGCTCACCGTGACCGTCGACGCGCGCCCCGACGAGGCCGGCTTCGATCCCTACAACAAGCTGATCGACCGCGTCTCGGCCGACAACCGCAAGCGGATCACGCTGCAATGAGACCCATGGCCCGACCCTGACCCGGAGTGCTGCGGTGCGGATTCCGTACCGCAGCGAATGGGTATACATTCGCCAGCAACCGGTAACTCCGGACCACGACACCTGCCCTGGGAGGGGACACATGCGCAAGACCTTCAAGACCCTGTTGCTGGCCCTGCCGCTGGCCATGGCCGGCATCACCGCCGCGCAGGCCGACAACACCAGCGCCGAAGGCCGCTGGCGCCAGATCGACCCGGATACCCACCGCGCCAAGTCCATCGTCGAGATCAGCCGCGCCAGCAACGGCAGCCTGCACGGCCGCATCGTCGAACTGCTCAACCCCAGCCGTCCCAACCCGACCTGCGACAAGTGCAGCGACGACCGCAAGGACAAGCCGATCACCGGCATGGAGATCATCCGCGACATGCGCGCCGACGGCGCCAACAAGTGGAGCGGCGGCAACATCCTCAAGCCCGACGAGGGCAAGGTCTACAAGTCGAAGATGGAGCTGATCGAAGGCGGCGCCAAGCTGCAGGTCTCCGGCTGCATCATGTTCATCTGCAAGTCGCAGACCTGGGAACGCATGTAAGGTGCACCCGCCGCCTGCCGACCCCGCGAAACCCGGCCAAGGCCGGGT
>NZ_JASCOS010000208.1:0-3384 GCF_029959705.1 Stenotrophomonas sp. PS02297
CATCGGGAGCCCTTCCCGATGCGCGGCGGCCCGCCCTGTCCCGCCACCGCCGCCGGGAGCCCCGCGCATCGGCAGGCTCCGGGCGTCGTCCGCGAAACGGCGGGGCATCCGCGCGAGCGTCAGCCCTTGGCGAAACGCAGCTGGCCGGCGCCGGCCTCGACGTGGATGGTGTCGCCGCTGGCGAACTCGCCGGCAAGGATCTTCTGCGCCAGCGGGTTCTCCAGCTGCTGCTGGATCGCGCGCTTGAGCGGACGCGCGCCGTATACCGGGTCGAAGCCGACATTGCCCAGCAGGTCGAACGCCGAATCGGCGACTTCCAGCTTCAGCCCACGCTCGCCCAGCCGCTTTTCCAGCCCGCGCATCTGGATGCGCGCGATCTGCCGGATCTGCTGCTTGTCCAGCGGATGGAACACGACGATGTCGTCCAGGCGGTTGATGAACTCCGGGCGGAAGTGCGCCTGCACCACGCCCATCACCGCCGCCTTCATCTGCGTGTAGGCCTCCGGGCTGTCGTCGCCGCTCATGTCCTGGATCTGGTGCGAGCCCAGGTTCGAGGTCATCACGATGACGGTGTTGCGGAAGTCCACGGTGCGGCCCTGGCCGTCGGTCAGGCGGCCGTCGTCCAGTACCTGCAGCAGGATGTTGAACACATCCGGATGCGCCTTCTCCACCTCGTCCAGCAGGATCACGCTGTACGGGCGGCGGCGTACCGCCTCGGTGAGGTAACCGCCTTCCTCGTAGCCCACATAGCCCGGAGGCGCGCCGATCAGGCGCGCGACGCTGTGCTTCTCCATGAACTCGCTCATGTCGATGCGCACCATGGCGTCGGGGCTGTCGAACAGGAAATCGGCCAGCGCCTTGGTCAGTTCGGTCTTGCCCACGCCGGTCGGGCCCAGGAACAGGAACGAGCCGCTCGGGCGGTTCGGGTCGGACAGGCCGGCGCGCGAGCGGCGCACCGCGTCGGACACCACGCGGATCGCCTCTTCCTGGCCGACCACGCGCTTGTGCAGTTCATCCTCCATGCGCAGCAGCTTGTCGCGCTCGCCTTCGAGCATCCTGTTCACCGGGATGCCGGTCCAGCGCGAGACCACCTCGGCGATCTCCTCGTCGGTCACCTTGTTGCGCAGCAGCCGGAACGCGGCCTGCCCTTCCTGCTGGTCGGCCATCTGCAGGCGGCGCTCCAGCTCGGGAATCACGCCGTACTGCAGTTCGGCCACGCGGCTGAGATCGCCACGGCGCTGGGCGGCATCCAGTTCGATGCGGTTCTGCTCGATCTGCTGCTGGATCTGCGCCGAACCCTGCACGGCGGCTTTTTCCGCCTTCCAGATTTCGTTGAGGTCGGAGAACTCGCGCTCGAGCTTCTCGATATCCAGCTCCAGGTCAGCCAGGCGCTTCTGCGAGGCGTCGTCCTTTTCCTTCTTCAACATCTCGCGCTGGATCTTCAGCTGGATCAGGCGGCGTTCGAGGCGGTCGAGCTCTTCCGGCTTGGAGTCGATCTCCATGCGGATGCGCGAGGCCGCCTCGTCCATCAGGTCGATGGCCTTGTCCGGCAGCTGGCGGTCGGTGATGTAGCGGTTGGACAGCGTGGCCGCGGCGACGATGGCCGGGTCGGTGATCTCCACGCTGTGGTGCACGGCATATTTTTCCTTCAGCCCGCGCAGGATGGCGATGGTGTCCTCCACGCTCGGCTCGCCGACGAACACCTTCTGGAAACGGCGCTCCAGCGCGGCGTCCTTCTCGATGTACTGGCGGTACTCGTCCAGCGTGGTGGCGCCGATGCAGTGCAGCTCGCCGCGCGCCAGCGCCGGCTTGAGCATGTTGCCGGCGTCCATGGCGCCATCGGCCTTGCCGGCGCCGACCATGGTGTGCAGCTCGTCGATGAACAGGATGATCTGGCCCTCGTTCTTGGCCAGGTCGTTGAGCACGCCCTTCAGGCGCTCCTCGAACTCGCCGCGGAACTTGGCGCCGGCGATCAGCGCGCCCATGTCCAGCGACAGCACGCGCTTGCCACGCAGGCCTTCGGGCACTTCGTCGTTGATGATGCGCTGGGCCAGGCCTTCGACGATCGCGGTCTTGCCCACGCCGGGCTCGCCGATCAACACCGGGTTGTTCTTGGTGCGGCGCTGCAGCACCTGGATGGTGCGGCGGATTTCCTCGTCGCGACCGATGACAGGGTCGAGCTTGCCGCTCTCGGCGCGCGCGGTCAGGTCGATGGTGTATTTCTCCAGCGCCTGGCGCTGTTCCTCGGCGTTCTCGCTCTGCACGGTTTCGCCGCCGCGCAGCTTGTCGATGGCCGCTTCCAGCTTCTTTTTGTCGGCCCCGGCCGCGCGCAGCGCCATGCCGGCCGCGCCCCCGTCGTCGGTAGCGGCCAGCAGGAACCATTCGCTGGCGATGAACTGGTCGTTGTGCTGCTGCGCCAGCTTGTCGGTGGCGTTGAGCAGGCGGCTCAGGTCGTTGCCCATCGACAGGTTGCCGGCCTGGCCGGACACCTTGGGCAGCGCGTCCAGCGCCTCGGCCAGGCGCTCGCGCAGCACCGGCACGTTGACGCCGGCCTGGGCCAGCAGCGGCCGGCTGCTGCCGCCGGCCTGGTCGAGCAGCGCGGCCAGCACGTGCACCGGCTCGATGATGCTGTGGTCGCGGCCTACGGCCAGCGACTGCGCGTCGGCCAGGGCCTTCTGGAAGTTGGAGGTGAGCTTGTCCATCCGCATGGTGGTCATCCCGAATCAGGGGCCGGCGTCGCCGGCGATATTGGTTCAGATGCGGTTGCGGCGGTGTGATTCAAGGCCGTCCGGGAGAGGCTGTTCATGTCCGCTGAACCGTGCGGGGCTTCCCCCTGTTTGCCGGCAAGACGGCCGCGGATGTCCCAGCGGGACGGCGCCCCGCGCTACAGAACGCCTATCCCCGCCGCCCGGCCGACGGCCGCGCACCCGCCGGGACGCGGCGGGCAAGGCTCACCCGCCGCGCGTGATCGCCTGGCGCAGGGCGCGCAGCTGCCGCTTCACCGCCCGCGCCTGCTCCGGATCCAGCCGCAACAGCGCCTTCTGCCCGATCGAGCGCGCCTGCAGGTCGGGATCGACAAAGCGGTAGCGGCCGCGCTCGTCGCGCTCCAGCGCCGGCGGCTGCGCCGGTTCGGGGGCCTGCAGCAGGTGGTCGATCACTCCGACCAGGCGGTCGTTGAAGTGCCCGCCGGGATGGCCCAGTTCGCGGTACGCCTGCTGCACCAGCGGATACAGGCGCATGTAGGCCGCCGCCAGCGCATCGGCATCGGCGGCGGTGAACGCCGTCACATACGGCGCGTAGCGCGCGGCATTGCCGCTGGCGACGGGGCTGGCCGGGGCGGGCGCGCCGGGGCCCCGCCGGGCCCCCGCCCCCCCCCGCCCCCCC
>NZ_JASCOS010000209.1:0-3350 GCF_029959705.1 Stenotrophomonas sp. PS02297
CGCCGGAACCGCAGACGCGGGTTCCGGCGCGTCGCGCTCAGCGCAGCAGCACCACGGTGGCCAGCCCCAGGAAAGTGAAGAAGCCCATCGAGTCGGTGATCGCGGTCAGGAAGATGCCGCTGGCCAGCGCCGGGTCGAAGCCGAGCCGCTTGAGCGTCATCGGGATCAGCACGCCGGCCGATGCGGCCAGCAGCAGGTTGCAGGTCAGGGCGATGAAGATCACCAGCGACAGCCCGGGGTTGTGGAACCAGGCCAGCACGATCAGGCCCAGCACCGCGCCCATCAGCAGGCCGTTGAGCAGGGCCACGCGCAGTTCCTTCCACAGCAGCGCCTTCACGTTGGAGGCGCCGACCTGGCCCAGCGCCAGCCCGCGCACCATCAGCGCCAGTACCTGGGTGCCGGCGTTGCCGCCGAGGCCAGCGACCATCGGCATCAGCACCGCCAGCGCCACCAGCTTGTCGATGGTGCCTTCGAACTGGCCGACCACGTTGGCGGCAACGAAGGCGGTGCACAGGTTGACGAACAGCCACACCAGGCGCCGGCGCATCGCGCGCCATACCGGGCTGAACAGATCCTCGTCCTCGTCCAGGCCGGCGGCACCCAGCGCCTGGTGCTCGGCCTGGCCGCGGATGATGTCCACCACGTCGTCGATGGTGATGCGGCCGATCAGAATGTTGTTGTCGTCCACCACCGGCGCCGAGACCCAGTCATGGTCGGAGAACTGCCGCGCGACCTCGTCTGCGCTCTCGCCCACGTCGATGGCCGGCTGCTCGTCGTCGACCAGGCGGTTGATCGGGGTGCTGTCTTCATGGGTGACCAGCGAGGCCAGCGAGACGCGGCCCAGATACTGGTGGCGGCGGCTGACCACGTACAGGTAGTCGGTGTGGTCGGGCAGCTCGCCACGCAGGCGCAGGTAGCGCAGCACCACGTCGATGTTGACGTCGGCGCGCACAGTGACCACGTCCGGGTTCATCAGGCGCCCGGCGGTGTCCTCCGGATAGGACAGCACCTGCTCCAGGCGCTCGCGGTTCTCGCGGTCCATCGACTTGAGGACTTCGTCGATGACCGTGTCGGGCAGGTCCTCGACCAGGTCGGCCAGGTCGTCGATGTCCAGGTCTTCGACCGCGGCGATGATCTCGTCCGGGTCCATGTCGGCCAGCAGGCTTTCGCGCACTTCCTCGCCGACGTGGACCAGCACCTCGCCGTCGTCCTCCTGGTCGACCAGCCCCCACACCACCTCGCGCTTGCCTGGCGGCAGCGATTCGAGCAGGTTGCCGATCTCCGCCGGCGCCAGCGTGTTGACCAGCCGCCGGACTGGTCCCAGCCGGCCGCTGTCCAGCGCGTCGGAGAGCATGCGCAGCTGGCGTGCGGTCTTGTCGTGGCGTACGGCTTCGGCCATCGGGGCTCCGTAAAAGGGAGGGCCGCGATGCAGGATGCGGCAAGGAGAGTGTCGGGCGCGTCATTATCACGCGTGGATGTTTCAGTGCACACCCTTGCGGTCCGGATAAGGCCCGCCGTTCGGCGGCATCCGCGGCAAATGCCGGATGCGCGGGGTGGCCGGCCAGCGGCCGGCACGTTCTCAGGCGCTGGCGGCCTGCACGATCCAGCGCTCGATGCCGCGCCGGTCGCGTGCCTGCAGCAGTTTGCCGGCGCGCGCGCGCAGTTCGCCGTGGTTGCAGTCGCGGATCGCCCGGCGCACTTCCAGCAGCGTGGCCGGATGCAGGCTGAACTCCGTCAGGCCCAGGGCCAGCAGCAGCGGCGTCATGCGCGGGTCGCCGGCGATCTCGCCGCAGACCGACAGCGGCGTGCCATGCGCCCGCGCGGTCCCGATCACCTGCGCCAGCAGCTGCAGCACCGCCGGGTGCAGCGGCGAGTACAGTTCGCCCACTGCTTCGTTGTTGCGGTCGGCCGCCAGCAGGTATTGCACCAGGTCGTTGGTGCCGATAGACAGGAAGTCGACCTGGTCGATGAAGGTCGGCAGTGCGATGGCCGCGGCCGGGACCTCGATCATCGCGCCGACCGGCACGTGCTCGGCCAGGGCATGGCCTTCCTCGCGCAGCGTGGCCACCAGCCGCGTCATGCGCCGCTTGAGCGCGAGGATTTCCTCGCGGGTGCTGACCATCGGCAGCAGGATGCGCACCGGGCCATAGCCGGAGGCGCGCAGCAGCGCGCGCAGCTGGGTGTCGGCGACCCTGGGATGCGCCAGCAGCAGGCGGATGCCGCGCAGGCCCAGCGCCGGGTTTTCCTCGCGGCCCAGCACCAGCCCGCTGCGGTCGGCCTTGTCCGCGCCCAGATCGAGGATGCGGATGGTGACCGGGCGCCCGCTCATGCCGAGCACGGCGTCGCGGTAATGGTGGAACTGTTCGTCCTCGTCCGGCAGGCCGTTGCGCTGCAGGAACAGGAACTCGGTGCGGTACAGGCCCAGCCCGTGCGCGCCGAGGGCATGCGCGCGCGCCACGTCCTCGCGCGATTCGGCATTGGCCAGCAGGGTGATGTCCACGCCGTCCACGGTGCGGCTCGGCTTGGAGCGCAGGTGGCCGAGCTCGCGCTGTTCGCGCGCCAGTTCGCGCAGGCGCTGGCGGTACTGGCGCAGGTCGTCGGCGGCCGGTTCCAGCACCACCTCGCCGCTGCCGCCGTCCACGATCAGTACGTCGCCGTCGTTGATCCGGTGCAGCACGCCGCTGGCGCCTACCACCAGCGGCAGGTGCAGGCTGCGGGCGAGGATGGCGCTGTGCGACAGCGGGCTGCCGGCGCTGGTGACGATGCCGACCACGCCCTGCGACTGCAGCTGCGCCAGCTCCGAGGGCGCGACGTTCTCGCACACCAGGATCTCGCCGGCCAGGCCCTTCATGCCGGCCGGGCGCTTGTGCAGGAAGGCGTTGATGCGGCCGATCACATGGTCCAGGTCGTCCAGGCGGCTGCGCAGGTAGTCGTCCTCCATGCCCTCGAACACCTGGGCCAGGGTGTCGCGCTGCAGGCGCAGGGCGTAGGCCGCGCTGTAACGATGGCTGCGGATGCGTTCGTCCAGCGCCAGCAGCAGCTCCGGATCGTCCAGCAGCATGGCGTGCAGGTCGAGGAACTCGCCGACTTCGGCCGGCAGGGCGCCCTGCAGGCGCTGGCGCAGTTCGCGCATCTCCGCGCGGGCCGACTCGATGGCCTGGTGCAGGCGCTGCAGTTCGGCTTCGACCGCGTTGGCGGGAATGCGCTTTTCGGTGACTTCCTGCGCATGCGGCAGGCGCACGCGGGCGCGGCCGAGCGCGCTGCCGCGCGAGGCGCCGTGGCCGTGCAGGCGCAGCGCGGTCATGCCGCCGCGCCTCCCGGCGCGGTGCTGGCAGGGGCCGACGCTGCGG